>CAXNGJ010000198.1:0-3670 GCA_964201895.1 Terrimicrobiaceae bacterium | reverse complement strand
ATATGAAGAACGCGCTTGGCACAAAGGGCGAGGATGTCGGGGAGTTCGTCCAAGACAAGGCGCTCACAGACATTGCACCAGTGGCTGAAGTCGATCGTCAGTTCGATCGGGGGAGTTTCCGCAAGCAAGTTCTTTGAAATGATCGGATGAAACAGGCTACGACTGCGGTGGGTTTCAAAGCCGACACGCACTCCGTATTTCTGCGCGATTTCCCAAGCGCGCGTGAAAAAATCCACACTGTCCCGAAATTCCCAAAGATCACTTCCCGCCATAGAAGAATAAAAAATTGGCTTGGCTTCCATGCTGCGAACAAGGATTCGCTCAAAAGCGTCCAAGTGATCGGAGACACTCGAACCTGGATCGGGGACCGCGAACCCCGTGGTGGAAATTTCGGCAATAAAATCCAGGTTTCTGGATTCGAGCGTATCGAGGAATTCCGCCTTGCGTTCGACATCGACGGGAACAGGCCCCTCAAATCCATGAAATCCGGCTTGGACCGCAGCATCGGCTGCGGCGGCATAAGAACCAGAGTGGCCCCAGAGGGTTTTAAAAAGTTTAAGATTCATTTTATCAAGTATTGGCAGCTATACGAAATCCCACATTGTCTCGGCGCTTATCGCGGGCAAGTGCATCGCGCCAAGAACAGCGCAGAAGGCGAGGAAGGTAATCCCATGCGCCTCCGCGCAAGACGTGTCGGGTTTCATTCCAGGTTGGCTCGGTTTGATAGTCGGGACGCCACAGGTCTTCCGTCCACTCGCAGACATTGCCCAGCATATCAAAAAGCCCAAAAGCGTTGGCAGGGTAAGATCCGGAAGGAGTGCGGCGACCAATCCCGATTTTTGCCCCTTGCTCGGTGTAAAGAAAGTTGGCTTGTCTGAGGTCGATCGTCTCGCCGCAGTGATAGGGCGTTTGTGTCCAGGCGCGGGCGGCATATTCCCATTCCGCCTCGGTGGGAAGGCGGAACTCGGGGCCGAGCCACTGACAGTAAGCGACCGCATCGTTCCAACTCACCATGGCCACAGGCCACTCGGGGGGTAGCCCGGACTCGTGGCCGGGACGAAACCTCCGAAACTCGCCGATCGTAAGCGGAGCGTTAGCGATCCGAAAGGACGCGACATCCACTCTGTGGCGCGGCCGCTCGGTGTCGTTGGCAAATTTGTCATCATCATTTTCCCCCATGAAAAACGTGCCGCCGGGAAGTTCTTGGAGGATGACGCTTCCGCTGAATTGCGAACTCCACGCCATCATGTCAACAGGGCGTCATCGCCGGGCTCCGCTGGGCTGGCGCTGGCGGTTGGTCAACGGTCGGATATGTGCCCCTCGAGCGTGCGGCCATATAGCGCTGAATGAGCCAGATGGGCATTTCGAGATGACTGAGACGCCCACGTTGGTATCCGGTGGCGTAAAATCCTCTTTGCACAGCTGTGCAGACCTCCATGTCTTCCAAGTGGAAATCGACGAGCATTTTTTCGGCTATGGCAAACTTCTCATCATATTTCGGATCAGCGAGGGCCTCGTCATTGACCAAGCAGGTTGTCAGCAACCGGCTGCGGTCTGCGGAAACCGGATCGATGCGATACCAAAAAACCCGATCAGCCGCCGTAAAAAGCAGGAAACTGGGTTGGCCCAAAAAAACAGCCATCTGGCGATAGTGTTCGGGATCGAGTGTGGGAATCGGTTTGAAATCCGACTCGTCGCTTGAGGTGACACTTTCTTTGTAAGGCAGGTTGACTCGAATGGAGTGGGCGCGCTCGGCGTCGGTCCAGGTGTCCCTCGCAGGCATCAGCGGCTGCAGGGTTTTGCAATGTGCCCCCAAGTGGTGGTAGCCCTCCATAAAATTCTCGACGAGAACCTTCCAATTGAAAGGGCAGTCCCACTCCTTTGTGATAATGACTTTCATATCACCCAGGTTCCAACCGCGCAGGTCGCGATCGAGTTCCGTGTATTGCTCAGCCACAGGAGCGGCATCACCTGAGAGATTCAGAAAGACAAATCCATGCCAGACTTCACAACGAAAGGTTTTGAGCCCCACGTCGTCGCGCTGGAAGCACTCGGCTTTGTGCATCTCGGGACACCCTTTGAGGCGGCCGTCGAGTTCGAAGCTCCAGTGATGATACGGACACAAAAATAGCCGCGTATGTCCACAGCCAGGTTTTCCCTCCGTGGCATCAGCCGGGCCGTGTCCATCGTAGCCGAAGCCTGGTGGCATGATATCCATCGCCCGGTGTGGACACACCCTCGAGAGAACCCGGATTTCGCCATCCTTGCCATGAACAACAATAAGAGGTTCGCCGAGGACATCGAGATTGATGAAATCCCCAGGCTTCGGAATCTGGGACTTGTGGGCGAGACAAACCCAACCCGCACCAAGGATATGACCCACCTCCCAATCGAGGAACTCGGCACTTGTGTAAGAGGCCGCCGGGAGTGTGCGACTGCGCTCAAGCGGGATGTCAGCTGTTGCTTGGATATCACGTAGAATGTCTTCCACGCTGAGATCATTGTGCGGGTGACGATAGTTATGGCCTGCATGGCCCAACCCGTTGCGCCCGGTGAAGGGAGAGGCGCCATCCTTGACGGTCGCCTCTGAAAAAAACGTCGTTGAAGTATCCATAAATTTTTTATGGTTGGGCGAGGCTTTTGATGGGCTCGAAGCTGATGCCGGATTCGATCGGATTTTCCTTTTTAATGAGTCCAAATTTCAGCCACCACTTGGAGGTGAGCGCCCAGTGTTCCTTGATTTGGTCATTTTTCAGACCTAACGGTGGATTGCCGGGAACGACGCCCATGAATTGGGCTGCCTGGGTCAAATCGAAGCAATAAATGCCGCCAGAGAAGGGCTTGTCATCCTTGCCGAGGACGTCTTCGACATCCTTCACCTCGAATTTGATTCCTTTGGCGATAATCTCGTTGCCTTCGGCGGGATTTTTTCTCCACCAATCCACGGCGTCCCAATAGGCCTTCATCGCTTTTTTTGCGATCTCGGGCGTCTTGGTGAGGAATGCATCGCTCATATAGAGGCCATCGCCGAGGAGGCCGGTTTTCAACCATTCCTCTTCACCCGAATTCGCCACGGCTTTCGAGCCTTTCAGGGATTTCAAGACCTGGCCTCCGAAGGGTTCCCAGAACTCGCCTGCAGCAACCTTGCCGCTGACCATGGCCGACACGGCATCGTCCATCACGACATTCACATATTTCACCTCGTCAAATTTCACTCCGTTTTTTTCGAGCCACATGGCCATGAAAATCTGAGTGAGACCGCCTTCCAAGACGGCCACAGACTTGCCCTTGAGTTCCTCAGCCTTCTCGATCTTGGGAGCAAGGATGATTTTATCAGTACCAATGGACGGATTTGTCACGGCCACCAACTTGATTCCATTAGCCGCATCGGCCGCGATGGGCCCGTATTCGCCGGTACTGGAGGAGACATCGAGTTTTCCAGCCGTCATTTGACCGAAGCTCTCATAGGGATCCTCTATGATCTGGATATCGAGGTTGATATCAGGAGCGAGGTTTTTTTCCTTGGCGATGAACCAGAATCCATATCCCGGCCAAGAGAAGAGCGAGACACGGACGGTTGGAAGATCGGCACATTGGGCGGCGGGAAAGCCGGCACAGAATGCCACTGCGAGTATTGCGGTTTTTATTTTCATTGGATTTTTGAGGTTGG
>CAXNGJ010000197.1:0-3670 GCA_964201895.1 Terrimicrobiaceae bacterium | reverse complement strand
GAGGCCTTCAAAATCCTCGTTGCGGACAGCCGCGTTAAAGCCATTCTGGTGAATATTTTCGGCGGCATCATGAAATGTGATGTCATCGCCCAGGGCATCATCAATGCCGTGAAGGCCGTCAACCTCCCCGTCCCGCTCGTCGTGCGCCTCGAAGGCACCAATGTCGACGCCGGCCGGAAACTTCTCTCCGAATCCGGACTCAAACTCACAGCGGCGACCGATATCGCCGACGCCGCACAAAAAGTCGTAGCAGCCGCAGCCTAACCTCTCAAAACCATGTCCATTCTCGTTGATAAAAAAACACGCCTGCTCGTTCAGGGAATCACCGGCAAGTCGGGCGCTTTTCACGCCAAGTCCTGCATGGAATACGGAACCCATGTCGTCGCTGGCGTCACTCCAGGCCGCGGCGGCGAGGTTTTCGAAGGCAAGGTCCCGGTTTTCGACACCACCTACGAAGCCCGCAAACAGACCGGTTGCAACGCCACCATGATCTTCGTGCCCCCGGCGGGCGCGGCGGACTCCATCCTTGAAGCGGTGGATGCCGGCATCGAACTCGTCATCTGCATCACCGAGGGCATTCCTGTCCTCGATATGATGAAAGTCAAAGCCGCCATGGCGAAATCGAAATCCCGCCTCATTGGCCCAAACTGCCCCGGCATCATCACTCCAGGTGCCTGCAAGATCGGCATCATGCCCGGCTACATCCACAAGGAAGGCAAAGTTGGCGTCGTCTCGCGCTCCGGCACCCTCACCTACGAAGCCGTCTGGCAACTTTCCAGCCGTGGCCACGGTCAATCGACCTGCGTCGGCATCGGCGGCGACCCGATCAATGGCACATCGCACCTCGATGTCGTGAAAATGTTCAACGACGACCCCGGCACCGAGGCCTTCATCATGATCGGTGAAATCGGCGGAACCGCCGAAGAGGAAGCCGCCGAGTGGATCGGAAAAAACTGCAAAAAGCCAGTCGCCGCCTTCATCGCCGGTGCCACAGCGCCTCCCGGACGCCGCATGGGTCACGCCGGCGCCATCGTTAGCGGTGGAAAAGGCACAGCCGCAGGCAAGATCGAAGCGATCCAAGCCGCCGGCATCGAAGTCGCCGCCACACCAGCAGACATGGCCGATGCACTCCTTCGCCGCATGGCGAGGTAGGGGAAGTTTTAAGACTTAAGTCTTAAGTTTTAAGTAGCGCTGCCGCGCGAAGTCAGTTTATGCGGGGCCGAGGTGAAAACCTCGCCCCGCATTTGTTTTGCACCCGCCAAGCCCCTCCCAGACTCGTTGGCAGTTTTTTTGGACGATCGTCCAAATTTTTGGTCGGCGACTTCTTGTTGATCAGCGAGTGGGGTCTGTCAGGCGATCTTTGGGATTTTCCAGGCGTGTTTTAACCTGCTCCCACGAGAGCTGCTCAGCGTGTCCATCGGTGAAGAGGTAGTTCGCAGTGCCTCCATGCCGCTTGACATCAATAAATTCCTCGAAAGCCTCGGGAGGGACTTGATCCCCGTAGAACTCCGAGAAATGAAAGTGGTCGGTGGAAAAATTTTTCGATGACTCGGCGAAGTATATCGTTTCGGAGGGGCGGTCGATTTTGGAGAGATAGGAGAAATCCAAAAACTCAGCTTGGCAGGGATTCGGCGTGAGCATGTCGTTGATCGCAAAACTGCGTTCCCGCGACTTTGCCGGATCGGATGGACATTTAAACTTTATAGAATCCGAGGCATAAGGTTGCAGGGTGACAGCCCATTGATTTGCAGCACCCTTGTGCGAAGTCATGGGGAGTTTCATGGCATTGTCTGCGGCGTAGGAAATGGCTGCCATGCCGATATTTCGAAGATTTCCAAGGCATTTGGTTGCATTGCCTTTCTCAACCATGGCGCGACTGATCGGAAGGCCGAGAGCTGCAAGAATGCAAATGATGGAAACAACAACCAAAAGCTCGATGAGCGTGAACCCTCCTTGTGCACGCAAGTCGGAAGGAACCGACGGATTGGAAAGAGAATTCACGCCCATAGCTACGATCTTAGATTTTTTTGCGACGCAGGTTTACCAGAGCGAAAAGGGCTACAATGAAGCCTACGAGCGCGTAAGTGGAGGGTTCCGGAACAGCGCCAAATGTGACACCTGCGCCATAGTTACCTGCATCCACACCATTGTAGTTGGCTCCACCAACGAAGACGGAATAAGAACCGGCAGAGAGAGCAAATGTTCCGGCAACAGATCCATCGGCATTCCCATCACCTTGAATTCCTGATGCGAAGCCATAGTTGGCGGAAGTCCCGTCTACAGCGTGGCCAACATACACCAACTCCCCAATGTCTCCCGCATCGTTTCCAATGGAAAAGCTGCCCAGAGTGTTCAAAGAACCCTCCGAACCTGAACTGCGTCCGGCACGCCAAGCAATGGAAACAACGGACCCATCATGCGCAGATGCAACGGCCAGGCCTCGATAGATCGTGTAAGCAGGCAAAAACTGTGCTCCGAGATTGCTGTCGAATGGATAGACACCTATCCCAGTGCCCGAAGTTGTTCCCCCTCCCAGTATGGAGAGGGAAAATGTTCCGGGATTGTTTAATGTGAAGCGGAACCACCTGCCTTTGTGGCTATCACCATAATCCGAGTCTGTGGCATCGGCCCAGCCGAAATCAGAGGCGATATTCGTGAGAGTGATTCCCACGGAACTATTTGTTAGCGAACCGCTGTTACCAGTAACGCTCCAAACACCTCCGCTTTCGGACCATGTGCCAAGATTTCGACCAGTATAGCCAATATGAGCGGATGCGTCTTGCACCGCTGTGACTGCTGCAAGAGAAGCAGCGAGTAGAGAGAGAATTTTTTTCATGATATAATTGTTTTAAAATTTGATGTTTATAATATTTGAACATTCATCCCTCCGCGCTGCAGCCGATATAGGCTGCATAAAAGTGGTGACGCGGAGCGGCTCGGGGTGTTCGATGCCGCGAAGGAAGGTGCGACGCCCGAGGATTGAGTTGATCCGAACGATGCGTCCGGGTTTTTAGAAAAGAATCACGCGCCTCAGGCTATGGGCACGGGAGTGGCTGGGGAATGCGGGCGGGATTCCGCCGAGAGATTCCGGGGGAGAGGAAATTGGAACGGGGCGCTGACGGGCACGGGGAGGAGGTTGGCATCGTTGAGGGCGAAGAGCTCGATTTTCTTGGTGGCCGACAAAATCTCGGGGGCTTGCTTTTCCTGCTTTTTGGCCTCCTTGATCGAATCGCACATGTTGCAGGGGTGATCGCCGTCGAAGGTTTTTTTCGCACCGGCAAGAACGGAACCATCCTGCGTGGAGTAGGTCCAGATCATGTTCGCCCAGGCCACGGTTTGGAGGACTCCCCAGTGGCCTCCGATGATAAAAAACAACGCCACGGCGGCTATGACTTGGCCGCAGGAAGCAAGGATTTTTCGACGAAGCGTGGACACGGGCGAGGAGACTGACTTCCGCGAGGGGATGGTGTCAATGCGAAAAAATCAGGCTGCTTCCTCGTTGTCGCCCCGGTATTCGGCGAGCTTGTTGCGGAGGGTGCGGATGCTGATCTGGAGAAGCTCGGCGGCTTGGGTGCGGTTACCGTTTGTGCGCTCGAGGGCTTCGAAGATGGCCCGCTTTTCGAGTTCGTGGAGTGGCACGACTTGCGGCGAATCTAGGACAGGAGCGGGA
>CAXNGJ010000196.1:0-3675 GCA_964201895.1 Terrimicrobiaceae bacterium | reverse complement strand
TGGCGTGCCCGTTATAGCCAGATGATGGTCGATGAATTTCAGGATACCAACCGCCTGCAGCTCGATCTGGTGAGCC
This sequence comes from Terrimicrobiaceae bacterium, assembly GCA_964201895.1. GTDB lineage: Bacteria > Verrucomicrobiota > Verrucomicrobiia > Chthoniobacterales > Terrimicrobiaceae > UBA967. The sequence goes on along the minus strand of CAXNGJ010000196.1, from coordinate 3,599 downwards.
TGCTCGCAGCCGGTGACCCGCCCAATATCTGCGTCGTGGGCGATGACGACCAGAGCATCTACGGATGGCGCGGGGCCGAGGTCTCAAACATCCTGGAGTTTGAAAAACATTTCCCGAATCCCAAGATCATCCGCCTGGAGCAGAACTACCGCAGCACGAATCCCATTCTCACCACGGCCAACCGCCTCATCAAAAACAACCCGCGCCGCCGCGTTAAGAATCTGTGGAGTTCCGTCGCGGGTGGAGATCAGGTGCACGTCGTGGCAGTGGCAGACGACAAAACAGAAGCCGAATTTGTCGTCGGCGAGGCCGGTGCCATCCGCAATGCAAGCGGGCTCCCCTGGGAGCACTTCGCGGTGATCTACCGCATGAATGCGCAATCCCGACTGCTTGAGGAAAACCTCCGCCGCATGAAAATCCCCTACCGTCTCGTTGGCGGAAAAAGCTTTTTCGACCGACGCGAGATCAAGGATATCCTGGCCACCATCACCTGCCTCATCAACCCGCAGGATGACATTTCCCTCCTCCGCATCATCAATACGCCCCCGCGCGGCATCGGGGCCACAACGGTGGAACTCGCCCTCGAGCACAGCGCCAAGGCGCACCGCAGCTTGTTTGAAACCCTCACGGATGCCGCCTTCGAGCAGGAGGTGACTCGCAAGACCGCTGCAGCGATCAGCAAGTTCGCAGAAGACCTCGCTGCCGCGCGCATTCACCTCCTCACGCCCGGAGCGGATGCCTTTGCCATCGTCAATGGATACCTCTCCGAGACCGGCTATTTCGAGGACCTCAAAAACTCGTGCAAGACTCCCGAGGAGGCGCTCAACCGCGAGTCGGGGGCAAAGGAAATCCTCAACGCCCTGGCAACCCACCAATCGAAAAAGCGCGGCAGCGTGCAGGATTTCCTCGACGAACTCTCGCTCAACCGCGAACGCGAAGAGGACAAAAAAGACGACTCCACCGGGCTTACGCTCATCACCCTCCACGCCGCCAAGGGGCTTGAGTTTCCGCATGTTTTTCTCATTGGCGCGGAGGATGGACTCCTCCCCCACGAGCGCTCGAAATCCGAGGGCACGGTGGATGAGGAACGGCGGCTTTTTTATGTTGGCATTACCCGCGCGATGAAATCTCTCACGATCACTCATTGCCGGAACCGCATGAAGTTTGGCTCCGCCATGCACTGCCGTCCCAGCCCGTTTCTCAAGGAAATCGAAGGTGACAGCGTGCTCTCGGAATCCCACGAGGACATCATGTCCCGCCCGGTCGCCAAGGAGGACCTCGCCGCGTCCTTCGCCAGCCTGAGAGCCATGCTCGCGCAGGATTGAAAAACCTGAGCAGACAAATGGTTGCCATGTCAGAGCAGAACGCATAGTTTGCTTTACCGTGAACGACCCACTTCCGGAATACAGCGATGTCGACCTGATCCAGCGCATGGGCACAGGTGATTCCGAGGCATTTTCCATTTTTCAGCGCAGGCACATTGGGATCATCTACTCCACTGCCCACAGGGTTCTCAACAACGACACCGATGCCGAAGATGTCGCTCAGGAGGTTCTCTTCATGCTCTGGGAAAAATCTCCCATGTATGACATCGACCGGGGCAAGCCGGTGACATGGTTGGTCACAATGACGCGCAACAAGGCCATCGACCGTCTGCGATCCCTCCAACGCCGCCTGCGCCTCCAAGATGAGGTCCGCCTTGAGAATCCGGAGTCGATAGACACTCGCACACCCGCTCAAAGCCTGCGCGCGACCGAGAAAAATGAACTCGTTCGCACGGCTGTGATGAAGCTGAATCCCGACCAGCGGGAGGTCATCGAAATGCTCTACTTCAGCGGCCTCTCCCAGCAGGAAATCTCCGACCGCATCGACAAGCCACTCTCCACCGTGAAGGCCCGCATCCACCGCGGCATGGTAAGGCTTCGGAAAATCGTCGGAACCGAAATCTAAAAAATCCCATGACCGTTCTTGGTATCGATATCGGCGGCACCGGCATCAAGGGAGCGCCGGTCAATACCTCAACCGGCGAACTCGTCGCCGAGAGATTTCGTATCCCGACGCCCAAGCCCGCATTGCCGAATGCCGTTGCCAAAGTCGTGGGCCAGATCGCGTCCCACTTTGACTACAAAGGCCCCGCAGGAGTCACGTTTCCGGGCATTGTGAAAAAAAACGTCATCTACTCGGCTACCAATGTCGATCACTCCTGGCTTGAGGTCGATGCCGCCAAGCTTTTCCACAGGCACCTTGGTGGACCTGCCACGGTGGTGAACGACGCCGATGCCGCTGGCGTTGCAGAAATGAATTTCGGTGCAGGACGGGAGAAATGTGGCGTTGTCATCATGCTCACATTCGGCACCGGCATTGGCTCGGCCATCTTCCACGACGGCGCGCTCGTCCCAAACGCAGAGCTCGGCCACATCCAACTCCGTGGCAAAGATGCCGAGAAACGCTGCTCCGAAAGGGTTCGCGAGGATAAGGACATGTCCTACAAAAAATGGGCGAAAATTGTTAGCGAATACCTCGACACCCTAGAGAACCTCTTCTCCCCCGAACTCTTCATCATAGGCGGCGGCATTAGCAAAAAGGCCGATAAGTTCCTCCCCTACCTCAGCGCGAAAACCGATGTCCTCATCCAGCCTGCAAAAATGCAAAACGATGCCGGCATTATCGGCGCGGCATTTCTGTCAAAGATTCCCGCTTGATCTTCCAGAAGCTTTCGCAGATTATCCACCTCTCCCGTATGCGGGGTCTTAGCTCAGTTGGTAGAGCGCCTCAATGGCATTGAGGAGGTCAGGGGTTCGAATCCCCTAGGCTCCACCACCCTCCGGAATGTGCTTACATCGACCGGTCTTCTTGATTCCGAAACTTTCATTTCGCACTCTCAGCGCATCGCCGCCTGCATGCAGGGCGTATACTCTTTAAACCATGGAAAATCGGACACGCATCCTCGAAGCCTACACCGCACACCTCCGCGAACACGGCGCACCTCCGCATACAGTGCTCGCCTTCTGCAAATCGCTCAGCATCTCCGAGAGGGATTTTTTTCATGAGTTCGCATCCCTCGACAGCGTCGAGAGCGCACTCTGGGGAGATTGGATTTCCAGCCTGACCACACGCCTTGAAAGTGGAGCCGAGTGGAAGGAATTTTCAGCCCGCCATCGCTATCTTACTTTCCTCTTTGCGTTCACCGAGTCCTCACTGGATTGGCGCTCGCTCATGCTCACCCGCTTCAGCCACCTTGCGCCGGTGGGATCTCCGCCATTTCTCAAAGCCTTCGAGGAGCATTTCAAAGTCTTCGCCTCAGACATCATCTCCCACGGCATTTCCACCGGCGAAGTCGCTCACAGGGGACCGCTGCAAACGCTCTACCCTGCTGTTTTATACATCCACTTCCGTGCGGTGATTTCCTTCCTTCTCAAGGATGAAAGCCAGCGCTTCGAGCGCACGGATGCCTTCATTGAAAAAACCGTAGCCTTTGCGTTCGATGTCATACGCACGCAAGCGATCGACTCCGCATTCGATCTCGCCCGATTCCTCGCGCCCTCGGCTTGGGGGAAAATGTCTTGAGCACGCAGGAGCGCATCCGTAGCCATCGCCTC
>CAXNGJ010000195.1:0-3682 GCA_964201895.1 Terrimicrobiaceae bacterium | reverse complement strand
TTCGATCTCCATCCATTTCGTCTAGCACTACATTGTATGGCGATGGAATCTGAACAGCATGAGATCGGCCCGGCTAAGGAATCTGAATCTTGGAGGGCGCCATCGTTCCAGCAGCGTCACTCCATGCGAGAGTCGCCGCGCGGCTGGCCGGTCATGCGCCAGCGGTGGAGTAAACTTCTCTTCCTTCATTGGCCGATTGAGCCCGCCTTTATCAGTTCACGCCTCCCAAAGGGAATGCATGTGGATTTATTTGATGGCACGGCATGGATTGGAATCGTTCCATTTTCCATGGAGCGCGTTCATCCAGTCGGAGTGCCTCCTCTGCCTTGGATTTCATGGTTTCTGGAGCTCAATGTCCGAACCTATGTGCACGACGACGAAGGTCGTCCGGGCGTCTGGTTTTTTTCGCTCGATTGCAACCAGCCAGTTGCTGTCGAAATAGCGAGGCGGCTTTTCCATCTCCCTTACAATCACGCGCGGATGGGGCTTGATCCTGAAGGCCGCGAAATCCTCTACTCCAGCCAACGCAAAGGCTCCCAAGCCATTTCCAGATTCCGCTACCGCCTCCCGGTTGAGGCTAAGCCAGCGCGCGACGGGTCGCTCGAATGGTTTCTTGTGGAGCGTTACCTTCTCTTCACATCAGATCGCGCAGACCGGATTCGATGTGGTCGTGTGCATCACAGTCCTTACCTTATCGAGCAGGCAAATTGCTCTGAATGGACTATTGAGCCTATTCGTGAAAATGGATTCCCCAGTCCCTGCGGGAACCCCGTTTCTGTGCTCGTAGCCGAGCCCGTGGATGTAAACATCTACCCGTTGGAATTACACTGACCGGGAAAGGGCCCCGCGCGTAGGTATGAACCAAGGAGATCGGTTACAAACTGACCGAGGACATTGGTTACACATAGACTGGGGAGTATGCCCCGGAGGTATGAACCGAGGAGATCGGTTACAAAGTGACCGAGAGCTAAAGGGGTCAGGAATTAATTCTTGACATGATCGTCTGATTTCTTTTGTGTAGAGCGATGCCAAGACAAGTTCGAATCGAGTATGCTGGGGCCTTTTATCATGTAATGGCGCGGGGCAATCGGAGAGGGGATATTGTTTTCGATGACGAAGACAGGAAGACCTTTTTGAGAACGCTGGGAGAAGTTTGCAAGCGGGCAGGGTTTCGGATTCATGCGTATGCGTTGATGAGTAATCACTACCATCTGCTCTTGGAAACTCCGCAAGCGAATCTCACGGCGGGTATGGGGTGGTTTCAAAATGCCTACACGCGGCGGATCAATACGCGTCACAAGCTCTGGGGGCATCTTTTTGGAGGAAGATACAAAGCGATTGTGGTGGAGCCCGGAAATGCCTGCTGGGCGATCTTGGACTACATTCATCTGAATCCGGTGAGGGCGGGGTTGGTTGCAGGAAAGGAAGGTATGGAGTCGTATGCTTGGAGCAGCTTGCCTCTGTATCTAAAGGAGCCATGGGAGCGGCCGGAGTTTTTGGAGACATCGATGGGTTTTCAGGTGGCGGGCTGTCGGGATGATGCGGAGGGGCGCAAGGATTTTTTGCTCGGGCTGGAGCGGAGTGTGGATTGGGCCAATCCTACGCAGGCGGGGGTCGTTTTTTCTTCCGAGCAGCGGCGACCGGAATTGTCGGTGCATGCGGCCCTGCGGCGCGGGTGGTTTTTTGGTTCGCAGGCCTTTCGGGAGAATCTGATGGCGAAACTCAAGATGATGCTGGAGGACGGCGGGAGGCAGAGTGCGAATGGATACCACGGGCCGGAGATCAAGGATCACGGGCAGGCGGTGGCGGAAAGTTTGGCCACTGCGGGATGCTGGTACTTTAAACTGAGCGAGGCAGACTTGGGTGCACTGCCAAAAGGGGATAAGAGGAAGGCTCTAATCGCTTCGTTGATCCATCGGGAGACGACGGTGCCACTGGATTGGATCAGCGAGCGGCTGCGCATGGGAGTTCGAGCCGGCGTGTGCCGCAGCATCACGCAGCATCGGGAACGGTCGAAGAAGGATAGCGAGATTGAGGGTATAGAGAAAGAAATCATGTCAAGAATTAATTCCTGACCCCTTTGGACTTCATCACAATTCACCCGCAGGTTGAGTGCCTTGAACTCTGCTAGGCCTTGGTAATCCGTGTTTTTCTGTGAAATCTGTGGTTCAAATACTTTTTCCAGGTTAAAAAGTTTTGAATCCTAAATTTCGGCATCAGCGAAAGTGTTCATTTTAAAAATTTGGTGATTCTATGGTGGTGGACTGGGGGGGGGTAACCGATCTCCTCGGTTCATACCTGCGCCGAAGGCTTGGCGCAATTAGAGGGTTACACCCCATAGAGCGTTTCCTTGTATGCGGGAATTGTATAAGCCATGAAAATTATACACACACTCGCAGCAACGGCTCTCGCAGCCCTTGTTTTTTCATCAGCAGCTCAGGCCATGCCACTCGGCAGAGGAGGCTTTTCTTACCCCACACTGACAAAAAAATCGGATTTTGAAAACGTGAAGCCCGATGAAAAACTTGTTCTCGTGTGCAAAAATTCCGATTCGATCACGGTAATCGATATCAAGGATAAGAAACGGGACTTGGATCTTTGCGCTGCGGGAAAAATGCTTCACTGCCCCAAATGCAAGCGGGAGTACAAAGTCACATGGAATACGCCCATTTCCAAAGGCGGGCCTCCCATGTATGCGATGAAGATCGTAAACGAGAAGGGAAAACCCTGCATGTTTGTTGCCAAGCTGAAGTGAGCTTACCTGAAAACCCCGACCTGCCGACTGCCACGCTACTCCACTTGCGCCGCATCTTTCGCGCAGCGGAAACCGACATGGCTGCTACCGGTATCTGGCGGCGTGCCACGCCTTGCCGAGGGGCGATAGCTTTCACAGTAAGCAGGATCGCATAGAAACGATCCGCCCTTGATGACACGGCGTTCTGCTCCAGGAACCGTGGGCGGGGAAGGGTCGCCTGGAATGACTTTTTCACCTTGCGTGGTTTGAGGGCCGGCGGGATCGCAACAGATCTCGCCGCTCTGGGAGCGCTCGGCAAAGGCATCGGCACGATAGATATCACCGCACCAGTTCCAGACATTTCCGCTCATATCGTAAAGCCCGTAGCCATTCGCGGGAAAGGCACCAACCGGCGAAGTTCCAGCGAATCCGTCCAAGGTGTCGTTGCGGTATGGGAATTGACCGGTCCAGCGATTCAGCATGAAACGCCCGCCAGGCCGTTCCTCATTGCCCCAGGCGTAGCGTTGTGCCTCGTTGCCACCAGCTGCCGCAAATTCCCACTCCGCCTCGGTGGGAAGGCGCTTTCCGGCCCACGCAGCGTAGGCATTCGCATCCGCCCAAGCGATGTGGACTACGGGATGATTCTCCCTGCCCGCAATGCTGCTCCCGGGGCCTTCGGGATGTGACCACGAGGCCCCATGCGTCCATCGCCACCATGCGGAGAGATCGCGTAAATCCACCGGCCCCTTGGTCGGATGAAAAACCAAAGACCCGGGCGCAAGCACCTCTGCAGGCGGTTTGGGCGTGCCTGGTGGGACTTGCTTTCTCATCTCTTCCCAATCCACAGCACGCTCGGCGATGGTTACATAGCCGGTCGCTTTCACAAATTTTGAAAACTCGGCATTGGTGACCGGATGGATGTCCAAAAAGAACGGCTTCACCTTCGCG
>CAXNGJ010000194.1:0-3692 GCA_964201895.1 Terrimicrobiaceae bacterium | reverse complement strand
CATATCCGCCAGAATGATTCGGTCAAAACAATCGTATTCGTGGAGTTTTTGGCCGATGACCGATCCCACACCGCCAATTCCAATAACCATTGCGTTTGCCATAAAAAATAAATGTTAAGCGGCGAGCATTCCGCGAATGACATTTCTTAACAATTGGTCATCGGCGGCAGTCGCCGTCATAATATGGGACATCACAGGGTGATCCTGCGTTCAAATTCTTCCTCACAAGCCGAAGTCTCAGGGTCGCCGACCGCCAAAGATTCGTGCGAGAAGCAACAATTCAGGAAAACCGCCGCCATCGCCTGAAGCCCGTGGAGGAGTGGCATATTAGTAAATCCAAAAATGAGCAAGAGTTCCGCTTGCACTATGGGCCGTAGATCGATTCGGTTTATGTTTTTGTCGGGCGGGGAATGTCCAAATCCTTGCAAATCTTCTTTGCCAAGAGGTCATCTACTTCTGAATGCCGTGGCACCGACGACCTCTTGTTTTTGGAGGGGTTGCCCCACCATGAATGATTTCCACCCTCTCTGATCAATTCGCAACCATGCTGCTAAAGGTGCTGAATAAAGATCCTCCGCTTCACACGGTCACAAGTTCTTCTGTAAAATTATCTTCTGCAGCTTGACGGGCGTCAGCCCGGTTGAATTCGAGTGCAGCTGAAAGGACTTCACGCAATGAGGAAAGGAGTTCTTCCTTCGTTCTTTCCTGTGCGTTCACGCCGGGAACTTCCTCGATCCAGCCAATCCACCAATCGCCGCTCCTCTTGGTTATTGCAGTAAATGTTGAAGTCATATCGAAAAATCTACCAATAAACCCGAGGCTGACAAGTTGGCATCATGCCCCGATATTGGCCTCCCACTAATTCCCCAAAAGCGCGGCTTTCAAGTCCTGTTGAACGGGATTTGAGCCGAACCACACGCTCAGAAAGGCCTTTTGAAAATCGCGGCCCTGGATTGTGCCTTTCAGTTTGCCGTTGTCGTAGACTTGGGTTTCGGAGCCGACGAGTTGGATCATTTCCGTTCCGCCTTGGTTGATTGCGCCAAACATTCCGAGAAAAGCTGTCCGATCTTTTTCAATGCCCGGATATGTGTAGATCATACTGGCCTGAATTTGGCTCTGCCAAGCATTTACAGCCTGAGTCTTACTGACGGATTTCAGAAAAGTGAATGTGAATTGAAGCGGCCCCGGCGAGGCCAGCACGGCCTCTTCAGATTTCAATGGGGAGGGGGTGTAGAAGGCGGCCACATAAGCTTTGATCGGAATGAAGGCGAGGCTCACGGTGCGAAGACCGGCTCCGTTCAGTGAGAGTGACTGCCCGTTCACGCTCGATTGAGGAGGAACTTTCACTCCTTCAATTTCGAGCGGAAAGGCGGATGGGAGTGTGGAAAAAAGAAGAAGGGCAAGGGCAGGGACAATTTTTTGCTTCATAAACAATGCGCAGTTAGTTCGGAATCCCTGTGGGGTCAATCCAACAAAAAAACCGCGCTCTGAAATTTAGGGTGCGGTTTGAATGGGATCGCGTGCTTTAAAACACGAGGCCGGTCAGGAATCCAAGCACGGTCGCATTGGCAACTTCTTGGGTTCCGTTCGGGCGAGCGAAGTATTGAACGAAGGGCTGCAGATAGGACCAGCCGTTGATTTGAAAACGGTATCCCCCCTCAAGTACTGAGGTGTAGCTTCTGGAGGGCGAGTAAACTCCACCCTGATATGCGCCGTAGGCGAGCGACACCATCGTGAGATCCTTGTCGCGCGCTGGAATCAGTCCCGTATAAACCAATCCGCTCTGGAAGTAGAAAGGGAACTGGTTGGCCGTCGCGTAGCCAGGCGCCATCGAGATCAGGTTGAATGTGTGGAGTCCTTGCTTGGAGAGGGAGGATTTCTCGACAGGCACGACTTCTTTGAAGCTTTTTCCATCCGAGGCGGTCGGCGCTTTTGCGGGAGCGGCTTCGCTTGAAGGCTCGCGATAGAGCATCTGGTCGGCTTGGAAGTAAAATCCATAGCGTCCGGGCGCCTCGGTGCCGTTCCAGCTTTTGGTCTGACCCTCGGGCGTTCCATAAAAGTAGCCGCCAAAAGCATAGCGGCCCTCGAGTTTTGATTGTCCGATCTTGGGGATGTAACCCGTCTCGCCTATATAGAAGAGGCCGTTGAGAGCTGTGTTGGGGCCATAGCCTTGGTAGGCCAGGCCGTGGTTGGTGGATGCGGTCGCCTGTGGGTAGGACATGAATAAGCCGTTCTTCACATAAACGGTCTCATGCAGCTTCACATGGAGCGTGCCGCCCCATGTTGAGAAACTGGAGCCGAAGGGGATGTTCCCGCCCACGCCCTTGGCGCTGTTCACCGCATTGTTCAGAAACAATTTCGATAGGGGTTGATCCAAAAATTCCTTCTGGGGTTGTAGCCAGCCGGCGCGCAGCACCACCATGTTTTTAATTGCGAGCAGTTCGCTTGTCCCGGCTTCGAGACCGAAACTCATCACGCGAAATTGCGTGCCGGATTGCCAGTTTGTCGGGGTGAACATCGAATTCGCTTCCACGAATTGGTTAGCGTTCGATTCGGGAAACGCATCGCGGTAGCGGAAGTTCCCGAATGCCACGAGCCCCTTGAGCGCATCGGCGTCGAGGAGTTTGCCAAAGTTCAGCTCCGAGCCGAAATTGATTTGCTCGTCCCAGAACCCGCGTGATCCGTTCTGGCTGTCCACCACACCGAAGAAGGCGCCTTGGTAGCTGCCGGTGAAGCTCAATCCTCTGTCTGCGAGTGAAGCGCGGGCGTCAAAAAGTGGATTGCCGCTTCCGGCAAGCAGGCCTTTTCCGTGCCACCATTTTTCGGTTGCGCTTTCGCCTTTTGTGTCCGTCGGTGTGGAGCGCCGTCCCGATATCGTGCCTGTGGTTCCCGTCAGTACCTGACCGGAGTTGACTTCAATCGGCCTTTGCGGGATCGGTCGTCTGGTGGCGGGGTCGGACGTTTGAGCTTGGGTCGTGACGGGAAGGACTCCTGTCAACAAAACAGCAACAGGCAACACGTAGGGGACGATACGTCGCCCCATGGAGAGATGGTTTTTCATGTTTGGTGTGAGAGCTTTCCTTATGCCGGCCTGAATTGGAGGAAACAAGGCGAAAGCTACGAAGCTGTTATAACCGCATTTCGCCGGTCAGCTCAATAAGGAGAAGACCTACTCTTGAAGGAAGACATCCATCTGCTGCCCGACATAGACGGGGAAAGAGGGATTTTTGAATCGGAAAATGATCTGCAGCACGCGGGTATCCACGCGCTCGGTGCTCTCGCCGGAGAGGGATTTTTTTGGGAGGATATAAGGTTCGATGCGGACGAATTCGAGCGGGACGGATTTTTCCCGCGAGCCTTTGAGGAAGGCAACGCCGGTGCAGCCTTCGCGGATGGATGGCGCATCGGATTCATCCACATCGACGCGGAGTTGGAGTTGGGAAATATCGCCGAGGAGGATGGATGGTTCGGAGGCGTTCACCATCGTGTATTCACCGGGTCGAATATTGACTTGGAGCACGGTGCCGTCGCGCGGGGAGCGGATGGTCAGAAGATCGAGTCGGACGCGGGCATCGGCGAGTCGGGCGCGGGCAAGCTCCAGGTCCGCGAGCGCGCTTTGCAACTGGCGGTCGGCCGCCTGCCAGGCGAAAAGGTTGCGCTTGGCCTCGTCTTCGCTGGAGACATTTTTTGCA
>CAXNGJ010000193.1:0-3702 GCA_964201895.1 Terrimicrobiaceae bacterium | reverse complement strand
GACTTGAGCAGCAAAGGCCGATTCGTCAAAACTCGGCTCCTGGAAGCCGATCGTGAATGTCTGGAGTGTGCGATCTTGGACGTCTCGCGCCGCCAAAGTGGCAATCGTCGAAGAATCCAGACCGCCACTCAGGAAGATGCCGAGCGGGACATCGGCCACAAGGCGGCGGCGGGTCGCACGGGTGAGGATTTCCAGCAATTCCTCAGCGAGTACGGATTCACTTTTTTGCGACTCATCCGGTTCCAGCGCGTAGCGCCAGTAGCGGGCAATGCGCGGTGAACCGTCATCCATGGCAAGCGTGAGATGGTGTGCGGCGGGAAGTTTGTAAATGCCTTCGATAGGAGAGTGCGGTGCCGGGATGAGCGCATGGGCGAGAAACTTGACCCGGGCGATGTCCGACTGGTTGCGCGGCGCAAGCGGGTGCTCGAGGAGCGCGGTCAATTCGGAGGCGAAAGCAAAGGTGCCATTGCGATGAAAGTAATAGAGGGGCTTTTTCCCAAAGCGGTCGCGAGCCAGAAAAAGGCAGCGTGTGCGGGAATCGTAAATGGCAAACGCCCACATGCCATTCAGGCGGGAAAGCATCCCCTCCCCCCATTGGCGCCATGCGTGGAGCAGGACTTCGGTATCCGAGTGATCGGTGGCGAAAATGTGTCCCTTGGCGAGGAGTTCACTGCGGAGTTCCGCGTGATTGTAGATTTCGCCGTTGAAAACAATAGCGAGCGAGCGATCAGCGGAGACCATCGGCTGCGCGCCACAGGCGAGATCGATAATAGAAAGGCGGCGGTGGCCCAGAAAAACACCGGCATCCGGTTTTTCAAAATAACCCTCCGCATCAGGCCCGCGGTGCGTGAGACGGCGGGTCATGCGCTGCAGATCCGCGCTGTCGCCCGCGCCGAGAAATCCGGCTATGCCGCACATCAGACCGGGCCGGCTTGTCCCTCGCAGTTCCGGGTTCTGCTGACGAGGTAGATGGATTTGTTCTGAGACTCGTGGAATGTGCGGGTGATCATTTCGGCAAGCAGTCCCATGAGCACGCAAATAACTCCTGTCATAAAGGAAAAGACAGCCATCATCGGCAGAGGAGTTCCTGTGAAGAAATAACCCCGCGTGCGCATGTAAAGCGCCCATGCGCCGAAAACAAACGACGCGATGAAAAACATGAAGCCCCAGAAGCCAAAAAGATACATCGGCTTGAGCATGTATTTGTCGAGAAAGCGGACGGTGAGGAGGTCCATCACGACCTTGAGAACGCGCTCCAGACCATACTTGGAGTGCCCGGTCTTGCGTGCATGGTGGCCAACCGGGAGCTCGGTGATACGGGCGCCGTGCCACTTCGCGTAAATCGGCAGGAAGCGGTGCATCTCGCCATAGAGTCGGACGCCCTTGATGACCTCGGAGCGGTAGGCTTTGAGAGAACAACCAAAGTCGTGGAGTTTCACTCCGGACACAGCCGAGATGAGTTTATTGGCCAAAATGCTCGGCAGGTTGCGCTGAAGCGCGTTGTCCTGACGATCTTTTCTCCAACCGGAACAGACCTCGAAACCTTCATCGAGTTTGGCCACGATGCGGGGAATATCCAGCGGATCGTTCTGACCATCGCCATCGAGGGGAATAATGATATCGCCGCTTGCAAAGTCGAAGCCGGCCATCATGGCTGCCGTCTGACCGAAATTTCGGCGGAAATGCACGACTTTGACCTGTGGATTTGTTTCCGCCAAGCCATCGAGCATCTCAGCACTGCCATCTTGACTCCCGTCATTCACAAAAATGATCTCCCAGTTTTCAGGAAAGTGCCGGTGCATGACGGCCTGAACTTTTTCAAAAAGCGGACCTAAAGCCTCGCGCTCGTTATAAACCGGAACGGTGAGTGAAATCATGCAACAATAAAACGCCCCTCGTTTTCAATTCGCAGGGCGCAGAGGGGGCAAGCCAATCCCTATCAACAAGGCCCTCAGAGGCTCGGATCCAGACGCACGTAGTTGTAGCGTGTTTCAAAGCCCAGCTCAGGTGGAAACTCCGAGTAACCGGAGTTGATCCATGGAATATCGCTGCGGTATGGAGGAGTGTAGCCGCCTTTGTGAGTAGGGAACGGAAAGAGAGCGACCTCGTAAATTCCATAGCCAAGCCTTGCGAGAACGCGACCGGTGCCGCGCACAAGACCGTAGCTGAAGGCGGCGGCATTTCCTTCCATGTCATTCACGACCGCCCATTGGTAGGGAATCTCAGTGACTCCGAAAGCGATGTTACCAAGTCCACGACCGAGTTTCCGTGTGAGACCGAAGTCCGATGCCGGAGGCGCTTGAATGTCTGCAACGGCCGTAGCACAAAGCGCCAAGGAAAGGAGGGAGCAAAGAAAGAGTTTCATACGAATTTTTCTAAGGCATCCACAATGGTCAGACAAGCACAAAATCTCAGCGACAATGCTTTCAAAAAACTCAGCGCGTTTGCAAGTGGCACTCAGTTCTCGCCGCAGGAGAATAGTTTTCGGGCAATCCGAGAAAATCGGCAACAAACGGATTGGCGGGGTTGTTGCGCACTTCGCTCGGTGTGCCACTTTGCTGAATCGAGCCTTGGTCGATGAGCACCACGCGGTCGGCGACTTCAAAAGCCTCGTCCTGATCGTGCGTGACAAAAATTGTGGTAAGGCGCGTGAGATCGTGGAATTCGCGGAGCCAGCGGCGCAGGTCTTTGCGCACCTTGGCGTCGAGGGCGCCGAAGGGTTCATCGAGCAGCAGCACCTCGGGGCGGTTGGCCAGTGCGCGGGCGAAGGCCACCCGTTGGCGCTGTCCACCGGAGAGCTGGGTGGGCAGGCGTTTCTCGTAGCCTTCTAGTTGCACAGCGCGCAGAAGCTCGGTGACTCGCTCGCGGATGGCGGATTCCAGTGGGCGTTTGGAGCGAGCGAGAACGCGGAAGGAAAAGGCAATGTTCTCGTAAACATTCATGTGGTTGAAGAGCGCGTAGTGCTGGAAAACAAAGCCTGCCTTGCGTTGGTAGGCGGACAGGTCGGTGACATCGCGGCCTTGAAAAAAATACGACCGTCGCGAGCGTCGGCGAATTCCAGCCCGGCAATGACACGGAGCAGCGTGGTCTTGCCCGAACCACTTGGGCCGAGAAGGGCGATGAGTTCCCCATCGTGGATGTCGAGGGAAACGTCGCGCAGGGCGGGATGGAGGCCGAATCGTTTGGTGATGTTTTGTATGGCGATGCTCATGGTGCGGTTGAGAATGAGGAGGCGCGAAGTTCCTGCTCGGCGCGCCATTCGGCGCGGGTTTTGAGGATGAGAGTGATAATGGCTAAGAGTCCGAGAACCGAAGCAACGGCAAAGGCCGATGCGAACTGGTATTCGTTGTAGAGAATCTCGATGTGGAGCGGCATGGTGTTGGTTTTTCCCCGAATGTGGCCGGACACGACCGAGACGGCCCCGAATTCGCCCATGGCGCGGGCGTTGCAGAGGATGATGCCGTAGAGCAGGCCCCATTTGATTTTCGGCAAGGTAATGCGCCAGAGAATCTGCCAACTGTTCGCTCCAAGCGTAAGCGCAGCTTCTTCTTCCTTCATCCCCTGCGCCTGCATGAGCGAAATGAGGCCCCGGGCCACAAAGGGAAATGTGACAATGATCGTGGCCAGGTGCCATGCGGCATTTCGAGGCAGCGATTGAGGCAAACCCTCACTTCCCCGAGCCACGATTTGGAAAAGCCCTCC
>CAXNGJ010000192.1:0-3713 GCA_964201895.1 Terrimicrobiaceae bacterium | reverse complement strand
CGCATCTACGTCAGTGAGGCCATAGCCGGGCAGTTGCTGGAGTTTCTTTCCCACCGCTCGAAAAACAAGCAGTCCGGCCCCGACTCACTCAGCCCGAGGGAGTTTGAGGTTTTCAAGCTCATTGGCGAGGGCGTGGCCACCCAGGATATCGCAAAACGCCTGAACCTAAGCCCCAAGACGGTCGAGACCCACCGCGCACACATCAAGGAAAAGCTCCACGCCTCTACCGCCTCGCACCTCATCGCCATGGCAGCTGATTGGATTGCAAGACAAAGTATGGCAGAAAATAATTTTTCCGTTAGCCTGCCTTAGATGGAAGTTATTACTAAAGTAGGAATTGAAAACTCCCCTGACGCGAAAAAATTTCCCGTTGCCGTTGTGGGATGTTCTGCAGGGGGAGTGGAAGCCCTTGGCGCCTTTTTTGCAGAGATTCCCGGCGACCTCCATGCCGCCTTTGTTGTCGCCAGCCATTTTTCGGTGGATGTCGAGAGCCACTTGGTCGAAATTCTCACGCGCGAGGGCGGACTGCCCGTTGTTTGGGCCACGCCCGGGGCTCCTGTCGAGCCAGGTCAAATCCATGTCCTCCCGCCCGGCCATCTCTTTGGAATCGAAGGTGGCAACCTGGTCGATAAAGGGTTGCTCCCCGCGCAGGCCAAGCCGGCGCTCATCGACACGCTTTTGGAATCCCTCGCTGCCGCTTGCGGGTCGGAATCCCTCGCCATCATTCTCTCTGGCACAGGTTGTGACGGATCCCATGGAGTCCGCCTCGTGAAGCAGGCCGGAGGCATCGTGTGTGTGCAGGAACCCGCCTCGGCAGCATTCGGCGGCATGGCCTCCAGCGTGCTTCTGACCGGCACAGCGGATTATATCCTGCCTCCTGCCAAGCTCGCCCGCGAAGTCGTGCGCATTGTGCGGCATGAGATTTCCTCTTCTCCTGCGATGATGGAGACCGGGGATGAGGAGCAGGGCGCCATGCGCCGTCTCACCAGCCTGCTCAGGCGAAACGCCGGTTTCGATCTCGGCGCCTACAAAAGCGAGACCGTGAACCGCCGCATCGAGCGCCGAATGGGCATTTGCCATATTTCCGACTTTGAGGAATATGTCGCCCTCCTGAAAAAAGACCCCACCGAGTGCGAGAATCTCGCCAAGGACATGCTCATCAGCGTGACCCAGTTTTTTCGCGACCCCGAAGTCTTTGAGGACCTCCGCAAAAATGTGCTGCCCAGCCTCGTGCGTTCCGCCGGCGGGCGCTCGCTCCGCTTCTGGGTGCCTGGCTGCGCCACCGGCGAGGAGGTTTACTCCATCGGCATCCTGCTTGAGGAAGTGCTTCGCGAGTGTGGTGAGATCAATCTGCCTTGCCGATTCTTCGCCACCGACCTCGACCGTCGCGCCACCGAGATTGCCGGGCAGGGGATTTATCCCGAGTCCATCGCGGCCGACATCCCACCCGACCTGCTCGAAAAATACTTCACCCGCCACGGCGATCATTACCAGATCTGCCGCACCGTTCGAGAGCGCATCGTCTTCGCCAAGCATAACCTCCTCAAGGATCCCCCCTTCACCCGCATCGACTTCGTCAGTTGTCGGAACGTGCTCATTTACCTCCAGCCCGCCGCCCAGCAGCGCGTGCTCTCGATCCTCCATTATGCCCTCCGCCCAGAAGGCGTCCTCGCACTCGGCCTTAGCGAGAGCCTCGGCGAGCTGCAGAACGACTTCGAGACGCTGGATGCCCACAACCACCTCTTCCGGAAAAAAAATACGATCCCCAGCGCGTTACCCGAGGCTTTGCAGTTTGGCGTGCTGCGTTCGATAGCCGACTACCCCGTGAACCCGCCCACCCTCACGAGCCACTCGCTTTCCAACGAGCCCCGCCTCACGGAATCGTTCACAAACCGCATCCTCGCCCGTCTTGGTCGCACCTGCTTCGTGCTCAACGACCAGATGGATATCCTCTACAGCTTCGGAACTCCGGCGAAGTATACCGCCTTGGCTGAAGGACGAACGAGCTTCAAGCTCACCGGCCTCCTCCCACGCGATTTCGCAGCCAGCCTCTCCGCCGCCGCCGGGAAGGTTTTGAATGAAGGGCGGCCCTTCAAATACGGCCCTGTCGAAACATCCCAGGGCTCCGTGAATGTCCTCGTCGAATCCTTCCGCTCCCCCGGCCAGGATCGGGCCTTCCTTTTGGTTTTCTTTGAAGACATGGAAAAAAACCTCCCCATCGAACACCCCCCCTTCGACCTCAAGGAAAGCATGCTCCGTATCGCCGACCTCGAAGAGGAACTCCGCGCCAGCAAAATCCGACTCAAGGCAGCCATCGAGGAACTCGAAGCCTCGAACGAAGAACTCCAAACCTCGAATGAGGAACTCCAGGCCTCGAACGAAGAACTCCAAAGCGCCAACGAAGAACTCGAAACCGTCAACGAGGAACTCCAGACCCTCAACAACGAGCACCAAACCAAAATCGCCGACATCACTCAAGCCAGCGAGGACCTCGACAACTTCATCGCCAGCACCGACATCGCAACCATCTTTCTCGATAACGGATTACGTATCCGGCGATTAACCCCCAAAGCCGCCGCCAAGACCGGCATCCTCCCCCACGATATCGGCCGCGAAATCACCGCACTCGCACATCCCCTCCTCGCCCACGCCGCCGAAGCCGCCCGTCGCATACTGGCTGGCGAAAAGCTCGTCGAAGCCCTTCTGCCCGCACCCGACGGCGAAAAAATCCTCCTCCGCGCCACCCCGTTCCTCCACAAAGATGGCACCCCCGGCGGAGCCACAGTCAGCCTCATCAAAATCAGCAATAAACAGGCAGGCGAAGTCTAAGACGCCATCCACAAATGGCGACTGCATCGCCTGAAGCTTGGGGACTCGCCGCGCGGCGTCCCTACCTTTTTTACGATAGGTGCTGCCGCACCGCGCTGCCGCCGTCCGATTTTTTTCTTCCATGCAAAGAGCTGATTCCTTGATGTTATGTGGATGGACGCTGGTCGCCGATCCTTGCCGCACGAGACTCCTCTATGGGTTGATACAAGCCGCGCGGTGTTTTTTATCACTTGCTGTGCAAAGGATCGTTCGAACCAACCTTTTTCCCGCCTCAAAACCGCGCAGGGGCTACTGGATTCCGTGGTCTATCGAGTGGAGAATCGCGAGTGGTGGGCTCATGCGGCAACCGTCATGCCGGATCATGTGCACCTTGTTTTAAGCTTTTCGGAAGAGGCTCTGATCGCCAAAAGCATTCGGAATTGGAAGCATTGGACGGCGCACGAATTCGGTTTCCACTGGCAGCGGGATTTTTTCGAACATCGGCTGCGAGATCATGAAAGTTTCGTGCAGAAATTGGACTATGTGCTGCAAAATCCCGTCCGCGCTGGACTGGTTGCCGATTGGGAGAATTGGCCGTTCACAATCGTAGCGTAGCGCGCGGGTTTGTAGGATTTCAGTCGCGCCACAGTGCGGCAGCACTCGTGTAAATAAGGTAGGGACACCGCGCCGTCGGGGTCCCAAGATTCAGGCGACGCAGTCGCCGTTTCTGGATGCAAAGGCGGCAATGCCGCGAAATTCGGACGGCGGCGGCGCGCCAATCTTCACGCCGTAATCCTGAAGGCGGATCCCTACCATGGGGGACGAAGGGCGCTGCCGCGCCAGGGTGTGGGAGCTTGACCTCAGGCGTTGCTGGGATTTGGCGTTGGCGTTGGCGTTGGCGTTGG
>CAXNGJ010000191.1:0-3719 GCA_964201895.1 Terrimicrobiaceae bacterium | reverse complement strand
GCGGCGGTCCAGCCGTCGCGCCCGATCCCAAAGTCATCGGCAAACGCCTCTACAGTCAAAATTGTGCCGTGTGTCACCAAGGATCCGGAATGGGTGTCGCCGGACAATTCCCTCCCCTCGTAGCAAGCGAATGGGTCGTGGGCGGAGATTGGGTGGGTGATAACCACCTCGTAAAAATCCTTCTCGCTGGCATGCAAGGCCCTGTCCAAGTCAAGGGCACTACCTACAACAACGCCATGCCACCATGGGCGCAGCTTAAAGACGAGCAGATCGCCGCGATCCTCACCTACATCCGCTCCGAGTGGGGCAACGCAGCTGTGCCGATCACCGCCGACTATGTCAAGACAGTCCGCGCCGCCAGTGCGGACCGCAAAGATCCTTGGACACAAAAAGAACTTAAAGCCATTCCCGCAGAGACAATTCCCGCAGGAGGTGCCGCCCCTGCTGCTCCTACAGCCCCGGCCCCTGCCGCACCGCCCGCCGCCTGATTTGACCCGACTATGAACTTCCTGCTGCGAATCCTTTCCATCACCGCACTTCTTCTCGTAGGCGGCAGCATCTCCGCCCAAGCCGAGCAACGCACCTCAAACCTCTACTGGGCTCCGCCAAATATCACAGTCGGTGGAGAAAAGATCGACTCCCTGCTCAATTTCATCTTCGTTCTCACGCTGGTGGTATTTGTATTGACCCAGTCGGTTTACATTATTTACCTCATCCGCTACCGCCGCCGCCCTGGACACAAGGCCCACTATAGCCACGGCAATAACACCCTCGAATTCTGGTGGACCATCATTCCAACCGCCGTCTTCCTACTCCTCGCCGTCTGGTCTAACCGGATCTGGTTCGAACTCACCGAGTCGCCCATCGCGCCGGATGCCATCACCGTCGATATCGTGAGCTACCAGTTCGGCTGGGATTTGCGCTATGCTGGAGCTGATGGCCAACTCGGTGCAGGCGATGTGAAGCGCTTCAGCATCGAAAACAAATTCGGCGTCGATCCCGCAGACCCGGCCGGCAAAGACGATTTCACATCCACCGAGCTCGTCATTCCCGTCGGCAAACCCATCCATGTCCTCCTTCGCTCCCGCGATGTGATCCACTCGTTCTACGTCCCATCCTTCCGCCTCTACCAGGACGCCGTCCCCGGCCGCACCATCAAGTGGATGCAATTCACCACCACCCGCACGGCAGAACTCGAACTCGCCTGCAGCCAACTCTGCGGCACCGGCCACTACAACATGAAGGCCAAAATCCGAGTCGTCCCCGTCGAGGAATACGAAAAATGGTATGCCGGCAAAGCCGCCGCAGCCAAAGAAGCCGCTGCCGCGCTCTAAATCCGGGAGGTCAAATCCTCCGTCATGCCACCGAACGCCGACGTCATCATCGGCATCACCGCCCGTAACAAAAAATGGGCCATGCGAGACTATGGCCCTCCCATGAGCACAACCCCGCGCGATCGACCGTGGGAGGTACAACCGCTGGCTTTTCCCAAAAATGTATCGCGTGGCAACCACCTTGTCCCGGTCCCACCACGCCGAGCGAGCGGAAAATCAAGGGCTCGGGTGCATTCGCTGCGCGAATGGGGCAGGGCAAAAACAAAAACTCTGCAAGCAGGCTTGCCAGATTTTCGGTTTTTTTCTGCCAATCCCAGCTTGCTGGGATCATCGGCGCCCATCCGAGTCCTCCGTGGTTAGTTTCCCTCCAACCGAGCCATGCATGTCCTGCTGCTGAAATCTAAACAACTCACCCTCTGTGCTCTCTGTGTCCTCGGTGGTCAAATCTGCTGAATGCGCGTTCACCCAACCACCGGCGAATCAGTAATCATCTGAGTCGTTCTTTTGCGAAGGCGCCGAAGGTGGGGGCGGCGGGGGAAGTGCCGATGAAGCGCGGGCAGACTGAGCAGGGCCCCGCCGGGATTTCAAAGCTTGGGCGACGCGGGTGACGATGGATGAGAAATCCAGAAGCAACAGCTTTGAAATCCCAATCATCCCGCCGATGGCCACGGCGAACACAATAAAGCCTGCGATGATATGGAACCAGGAAGGGTCGGTGAGAGGGTTTTTCCCGATAGCAAATTCTGCCCCAAACACAATCGTGCCAATCGTGAGCATGAGAATCCGCGCCAGATTTCCTGCAATCGCCAACGGCGCCGAGCAGAGGAAAAGAATCCACTTCTGCCACCAGGTTTTCAGCGTGAAATTTCCATACAGCGCGCTGGCCATCATGAGAGCAAAAAGCGAGCGAATGCCGGAACACGGATCCGCCACATCCACCGCAAATTTCTTCCCCGCCGGAATCCCCAGCAGCGGATCCGGCGCTGAAAGAATACCCGTCCCGTTCCGTACCACATCGAGACCTATGAGATCCAACGAAAAAACCGCTGCGTGGGACATCATCACGCGCAGAGGGAAGGCTATGTAGTTATCCAAAAACGGCACCGGCCAGGCGAAGACGAGAAAGATCAGTGGGAAACCAAAAAATATGACCGTTCTCCAACCCAACTGAAACCACACCGCTCCGATGACCATGCTTTGAAAAGCAAAGAATCCGATGTAGTGGGTGCCCATGCGGTGGCCTACCCAGAAAATTCCAAACGCCAGAACTACGAAACCCATGCCAAGCCAGGAGGAAGCGGGCGTTGGCAGCGGTTTTTGGTAAATGGCGTGAACAAAAAGCACGAATGCACCCGGCAGAACCATAAGGCAATGCCCCCAATCCCCGCTGCCCATGGAGATATTGAGAAATTGCTTGAAAGCCGACTCATTGAATTCTCCATAACCTTGAGAGTAAGGAATCAATACAAAGAGTAAGAAAGGAATGAACCAAGCCAAGCCCAGCGAGATGAGCTGGCGGTCGGACGCGTGGGAGCGAATCTGAGTGAGGTATTTATTCACGATCGGAAAAAGATTGTTGCATAGGAAAGTGCTTTTCTACAATAGCGAAAGTGTGGAAATCTTTCACGGGATGGAGCGTCCAGGCACCGGCGGCCAAGGCATCCGCTGGAGACGGGCGGTTTTTTTCCAAATTTTGAACAAATTTGCATTGTGATGGAATTTCCCGGACCCGGTAGCCCAAGCGATGCGCGGTGGTGGGGATGTCAAGCTCCAAATACCAACTTGCAAGGACGCCATCCGCTGAAACGGATTCCCAAGCCTGCCGTGTCCAAAAGTGGCCGGTTCCAATCATGGAAAGCGCGACCGGTTGGTCGTAGGTATCACTTACCATCGCGAGCCAATGAGCATTTGTCGAGGCATCCACCCGGCCCAAGTGGTATGCCAACACATCCGCATTTTCCTCGGCGAGGCAGCGCAGCATGCGTGCAGATAAATCGGCGACCATCGGGACATGGTCGTATTCCTGAAAAAGAATATGAGTGAACGAGCGTTCCTGGAGCCACTTCGTGGTGCGGGAAAAAATCTCCCGATAGCTCTGCCGCTCCCGCTGGTGGTCGGAGGTTTTGTGCTTGGATGCGGTGAGAAGAAATTTCTGTGTATGCGAGATCTTTTGAAACGCATCTTGGCTTCCACCGTAGGCCAACAGGAGGCGCCCGCGATCAAAACCAGCTTTTTCCCAGAGTGCGATCGTTTTTTCTACGGATGCCGGATCGCGATGGTCGAGCAGCACGAGAAGGACTTTGTCCGGCTCGCCAGTCGATGCCGATAACGCGTGTTGTGTTGGAAAATCCACCTCCGGGTGCGCCATAAAGCCAATCGATTGTT
>CAXNGJ010000190.1:0-3720 GCA_964201895.1 Terrimicrobiaceae bacterium | reverse complement strand
GGATATTTTCCAGATCGTGCTCGCTCAGCGTTTCGAAACTGAATTCCACGACGATGCCCTCGATCTCTACCGCGCTCTGCGTTTTGTGAATCCCTCGCCCTACATGTTCTGCCTGCGTTGTCCCGGTGGATACTCCCTCGTGGGCAGTTCGCCGGAGGTCCATGTGCGCCTCACCGGAGATCTCGTAGAAATCCGCCCCATCGCCGGAACCCGCCGCCGGGGAGCGACGGTCCAGGAGGACAATGCCAACGCCGACGATCTTATGGCCGATCCCAAAGAGCGCGCCGAGCACCTCATGCTAGTCGACCTCGCCCGCAACGATGTCGGCCGCATCGCGGAATACGGCTCCGTGAAAGTCACCGATTTCATGACGATCGAGCGCTACAGCCATGTCATGCACATCGTCTCGCATGTCTCGGGAAAACTCGCCGGAGGCCGCAGTGCGTTCGATGTCATGCGGGCCACATTCCCAGCCGGAACCGTCTCCGGAGCGCCCAAGGTCCGCGCCATGCAAATCCTCAACGAACTCGAAAAAAGCAAGCGCTGCTCCTACTCGGGGGCCGTCGGCTACTTCGGCTTCGACGGCAACCACGACTCCTGCATCGCCCTCCGCACCGTCCTGCTCAAGGACGGCAAAGCCTTCGTCCAATCCGGTGGCGGCGTCGTCGCCGACTCCACTCCCGAGGGCGAATACCAAGAGACCGTCAACAAAGCCATGGCCGGCATGCGCGCCATCGACCGCGCCAGAAAATCAAAATGAAGAAGAATTTTTACCACGGAGAGCACAGAGGACACGGAGGAAAAAATGAGTTTTCGGTTAGCTTCAGAATTTTCCGGCCTTCATTCTTACAAAATTTCCAAACACCCCTCTCTTCCCCTACCTCCGTGTTCTCCGTGTCCTCCGTGGTTAAACCTCTTTTTTCCCCGCTCGCATGATCCTCGTCATCGATAACTACGATTCCTTTACCTACAACCTCGTCCAGTATTTCGGCGAACTCGGTGCCGACCTGCTCGTGAAGCGCAACGACGAGATTTCCATCGCCGACATCGCCAAGCTCGCCCCCGAAAAAATCGTCGTCTCCCCCGGTCCCTGCTCACCCACCGAGGCCGGCATCAGTTGCGATACCATCCGCGAGTTCAGCGGAAAAATCCCCATCCTCGGAGTCTGCCTTGGCCACCAGAGCATCGGCCAGGTCTTCGGCGGCGAAGTCATCCGCGCTCCGCGCCTCATGCACGGCAAAACCTCCCCCATCCTCCACACCGGCGAGAATGTCTTCACCGGTCTCCCCAGCCCTTTCGAGGCCACCCGCTACCACTCCCTCATCGTCAAACGCGAAACCCTCCCCCCCTGCCTCAAAATCACCGCCGAAACCGCCGAAGGCGAAATCATGGGCCTCGCCCACCGCGAATTGCCCGTCTACGGCGTCCAATTCCACCCCGAATCCATCCTCACCCAACACGGGAAGCAAATGCTGAAGAATTTTTTGGATTCGTAATGGCTTGAATTTCCCATGCCCGAGCATCAATCCATCGAGTGGAAAGAATCGTGGAGGGACGAGTATCTCCGATGGATCTGCGGTTTCGCCAACGCCGGCGGGGGCACACTTGTCATAGGGAAAACCAACGACGGGATTTCATTGGGAGTCAAAGATTCCGGAAAGTTGCTTGAGGAGATTCCGAACAAGGTGCGGGACATCCTCGGGATTTTAGTGGATGTCAATCTTCGCCACGAACAAGGGGCTGAACTTGTCGAGATTGTCGTTGAGCCCTATCCCTATCCCATCAGCTACAAAGGCGAATACCACTACCGAAGCGGAAGCACGAAACAGGAATTGAAGGGCGCGGCTCTGGACCGCTTTCTTCTCAGAAAACAAGGTCGGCATTGGGATGGCGTTCCGGTTCCAAATGTTAAACCATCGGAGCTTGAGCCATTCACACTTGCTGCTTTCCGCAAACGCGCTCACCGCAGCAAGCGACTCTCGCCGGAAATTCTTCGCGAACCGGATGCCGCGCTTTTGGAGAAACTGCATCTCATGGAGGGGCATTACCTGAAACGAGCAGCCATCCTTCTCTTCCATCCCGATCCCGAGCGGTTTGTAACCGGTGCTTTTATCAAAATCGGGTTCTTTCGCACCGATGCCGATCTTGTTTTTCACGATGAAATTCATGGCGACCTCTTCAGCCAAGTGGACAAAACGCTCGACACGCTTCGCGCCAAATATCTCAAAGCCTTGATTTCCTATGATGGAGTGCAGCGAGTGGAAAACTATCCCGTTCCTGAGGAGGCCCTACGAGAGGCAATCCTCAACGCCGTCGCCCATAAAGACTACTCCAGCGGTTCGCCCATCCAAATCAGCGTGTATGCAGACAAACTCCTTGTTTGGAATTCCGGTCATTTGCCTCACGACTGGACAGTAGACCGACTGACAGAAAAGCACTCCTCCCAACCCTTCAACCCAGACATTGCAAACGCCTTCTTTCGCGCGGGAGCCATTGAATCGTGGGGTCGGGGAATCGAACGCATCATGTCCGCTTGCAGAGAGTCCGGCACTCCACGGCCCACAATCGATTACGAATCCGGAGGCATCTGGATCAAATTCCCCTTTTCAAGCTCCTATCTGGCCCAAGCCTCAAATAGCCCAGAGGCGAAAAAAAGTTCGGGGAAAAGTTCGGGGAAAAGTTCGGGGAAAACCGAGGACAAGATCATTGCAATCGCTCGCAAATCCCCAAGTGTTTCTATTCCACAAATTGCCGAGATTCTGGGCATCAGCACACGCGCGGTGGAAAAACAAATTCGCCAACTCAAGCAAGCCAAGCGCCTCCGCCGCATCGGTCCGGCCAAGGGCGGAAACTGGCAAGTCGTGCTGTGAAGACTCTGCCGACACAAATCCCCACAAGGCGAAATCATGAGTCTCGCCGCGTCCAAGACTTTCAAAAATAGATTCCCCTGAAAAAAAGGAGTGCAGAGATAAATTAGCAATCAATTTTATGCCCAACGCGCATCATCTCAAGGCCCTCACTTTTGTTAGGCAAAATTTGTTTTCTGGAATTGAAAAGTTTTCGGAATTCGAAGCGCGCGTCGCGTCGTTGCCTGATGAAAAATCACGCGGTGATGCGTTTGAAGTTTTTGCCGAGGCGTATCTGGCGACCCAAAGAAAACACGATACAGCAAATGTTTGGCCGTTGACGGCCGTTCCGACGCAAACTCTCCAGACCCTTGGGCTCGCAACCAAAGATTATGGTGTTGATGGAGTCTTCGAGAGCTTGCTGGGACATTTTAGCGCCTACCAAGTTAAGTTTCGAACCAATCGACCTTCCCTGACTTGGCGAGAGCTTTCGACTTTTATGGCTCTGGCAGATAGCCCTCACATTCGGAGCAGGGTTCTCATTACAAATTGTGATGAATTGCCATCAGTTCTAAACGAGCGGCAGGGTTTTTTCTGTATTCGAGGCACAGATTTGGATCGCCTCGAAGCTGGAGACTTTCGCTCAATTGAGGCCTGGTTAGCGGATATCGACTTTGTCGTGGCCAAGAAACAGCCAAGGCCGCACCAAGCAAATGCTTTGAACGCCTTGGTTCCTGCATTGGAAAAACATGACCGCGTTACTGCAATTATGGCATGCGGAACGGGAAAAACGCTTGTTGCGCTTTGGATTGCTGAGCGACTCCAAGCAGGTCGGATTTTAGTCTTGGTTCCTTCTCTCGCCCTGCTCCACCAA
>CAXNGJ010000189.1:0-3736 GCA_964201895.1 Terrimicrobiaceae bacterium | reverse complement strand
ATCGCATGCTCGACATGGGCTTCCTGCCAGATGTGCGGCGCATTGTGGAACAGTGTCCCAAGGAAAGGCAGACCCTGCTTTTCTCCGCAACGATCCCCGAGGAGATCCAACGACTCTCGTCGTGGTGCCTGAAGGACCCCGAACGCATCGAAATCGGCGCACGCCGCTCGCCTGCCGAGACTGTTTCCCACGCTCTCTACCCTGTCGCGGCGGATCAGAAATTCGACCTGCTCCTCACACTGCTCGAGCGCACCAACTACGACAGCGTTTTGATTTTCAGCCGCACCAAAGACGGAGCCGACCGCATCTCCCGACAGCTGAAAAAAAACAACCACTCTGTTGCCACGCTCCACTCAAACCGCACTCAGACCGAGCGTGTTGATGCTCTCGAGGGCTTCAAAGGCGGACGCTATGAAGTCATGGTCGCCACGGATATCGCCGCTCGCGGGATCGATATCGCCGGAGTGAGCCATGTCATCAACTACGATGTGCCACAGCACCCCGAGGACTATGTGCACCGCATCGGCCGCACCGGGCGCGCCCAAACAGTCGGCGAGGCATTTACCATCATGACAGCCGAGGAACTGCCCCATGTGCTCGATATCGAACGTTTCATTGGACAAAAAGTGCCCCGTCTCAAGATTGAAAATTTCACCTATGTGTACACCGCCCTCTTCAATGAAGACAGCGTCCTCTCTTCACTCAAGGGCGCCAAGGGTGTGAGGACACACAAGGGCATGCGCTTTGGGGCGAAAAGGAAGCGCTGATCACGCAAGGGATTTCTTCGCCAGGTCGAGGATTTGTTCCGGTGTGAGCCCCTCGGCGCGCAGATCCCGCAAGCTCAATCCGCCTGTGCGTTTGGCCAGGCGACGGCCCTCGGAATCGCAGACGAGCGGGCAGTGGAACCATGCGGGAGGCGAGGCCCCGAGTGCGCGGTAGATGAGGGTTTGCCTGGCGGCGGATGTAATCAAATCCGCTCCGCGTACGACTTCGGTGATGTCCATGGCCATGTCATCGACCACCACGGCCAGTTCGTAGGCCGGTATGTCGTCACGGTTCCAAACAAGAAAATCCCCAAAATCGCGCAGGGTGTTTTTTTCCAAGGGACCGAAATTTTGATCCATGAAGGAAATGGATTCCCCGTCAGGAACCTTGAAGCGCCAATTCACGCCAGCAGGTTCGTTGTAGGATTTGGCTTCCCAAGGATCAGCACGCCATTCCACCGGGAAGATAGGTTCCTCTTCATGCGGGGCGAGGGATGATATGTCGCGGCGCGATCGGCGGCAGGGGTAGATAAATCCCGCCTCCTTCAGCCTGCGCCAAGCCTCCAGATAAAAATGGCGACGCTGACTTTGGAAGACGGGTTCCCCGCTCCACTCCAGTCCCATCCAGCGCAAGTCCTCCATCGCTGCGCTGGCGAATTCCTCCGAGCACCGGTGCGGATCGAGGTCCTCCATGCGGAGAAGAATCCGTCCATCGCCATCGGAAGCGCGACGGCGGGCCATAGAAAAAGTCAGCGCATGCCCAAGATGCAAATAACCTGTGGGTGTGGGAGCGAGGCGACCGAGATATTTCATATGGGCGATGAAGCGGCGATATTCGGGATTTCAGGTTAATAGTGCAAAGAATTCCAAACTTGAATACTAACAAAGAATGCACCCCCTCATCATAGAAACGCTGAGAGGCCGCAAGGCTGCTTTTGCACTCGAGAAGGAATACATCGAATTGTTCGAGTCCCTCCCGAACGCAAATGTATTCTTCTCGCCAGAGTGGGTTTATTCATGGCTCTTGAGTCTCGGACGCAAATACGAGGTGTGTTTCATTACATGCTGGGATGAGGGGCGATTGGTTGGTGTTTGGCCATTTTTTGAGCACCGTATTCCTGTGATAGGAACATCTCTTTTACCTGTGGGCGCACAAGCGGCGGATCTTTTCGATCCCGTGGCGAGGGAGGATGCCATGGCACCGATGGTCGAGGCTTTGTGCAGGCTTTGCCAAGAGTATGCCTTTGCCTGGATGCCGCTGTTGTCGATCCAATTCGCCGACCATGTCCTTCAGCCAGCGATAAAATCGGGCACAGCGCGCCACTTTCTTCGCAAGCGCACTGAACGCTTTCTTGTGGATTTGGACAGGTTCAAGAGTTTC
This sequence comes from Terrimicrobiaceae bacterium, assembly GCA_964201895.1. Classification (GTDB taxonomy): domain Bacteria; phylum Verrucomicrobiota; class Verrucomicrobiia; order Chthoniobacterales; family Terrimicrobiaceae; genus UBA967. The sequence goes on along the minus strand of CAXNGJ010000189.1, from coordinate 1,591 downwards.
GAAGATTTCATGCAAATGATCTTCGGCCCAAAAACCCGCCAGAGTCTTCGCCGGAAATCTCGGCGCCTTGCGGAAAAGGGCGCAGTGCGCTTCCAAAGCTTGGAAACGCCTGAGGACATCTCGCCTTGGATCACAATGGCCATGGAACTCGAAAAAGTGAGCTGGAAAGGCGAGGAGGGCGTGGGAACTTTCAAGCGTGCGACGCACCGGGCCTTTTACCGCCTGCTTATGGAAAACCTGGCCGCACGGGGGCGGTTGCGTTTGAGCATCCTCACACTGGATGATGAACTTGCCGCCTACGAAATCGGGATTCTTGGAAAGGATAACTACTGCATGCATGGCACGGCGTTCGATCCCGCGCTGGCATCCTTTTCCCCGGGACGGCTTCTCATGCTTCATGTGCTGGAAAAATGCATCAGCGAGAAGCGGCGGATCTATGACTTTTTGCAGAACGAACAGGAGTTCAAACGCCAAATGTCAACGCACGCATCAAGCTTCTGGGACTGGATTGTATTTCCCAGCTCGCTACGAGGCGGTCTGTTGCTAGTTTTTGTTCGAACGCTCCACACTTGGAGCGAATGGAAGCGCCGGAGAGCCAAAAAAATGGAAGAGGCCAAAAGAGTGGCGGCCGAGAATATGCAGTCGCCCACGCCCGACTCCGAGTAGTGCATTGCATTCACTCCGACGGAATGGTTGCCTATCACCTTCACTCCCAAAGCATGAAAATTTGCACGTCCTGTAATACTGAGAACGATGACACGCGTTTATTCTGCCTGGAATGCGGGCAGAGCCTGCCCACGTCCGTCCCTGAGCCCCCTCTTAAAAGCCACTCCATGCTGAATATCATCGACGCCTCCATTTCAATAACCACGCTCCAGGGCTCAACAACCCTTCTGAATGGAGTATCCGCGAAGTATCCAGCTCCACATTTTGGCGCAATCATTGGCCCCTCGGGTTGCGGGAAGACGACTTTCTTAAAACTCATCGCCGGCATAGCGTCAGGCGAGGAGGAGGGCCAAATTTCTTGGAAGGGACGCAATCTCGAGGATGAGGATTTTTCACCTTCCGAGATTGGATATGTGCCGCAGTTCAGCATCGCTCATGAGGAACTCACAGTGCGCGAGTGCGTGACATTCGCAATGCGGCTTCGGAGCACCGAATACTCGAACGAGGATATCGACCGTATTCTTGCCGAAGTGGGAATGCGGGAATTTGAAGGGCATCGCGTAGGCATTCTCTCCGGGGGACAACGGCGCCGGCTCGCGCTGGCGATCGAGTTGACAAGCCGACCGGAGATTCTGCTTTGCGATGAGGTCACCAGCGGACTCGATCCGCAGTCCGAGGACGACATCGTGAAACTTCTTCACGCCCTTTCGCGCCAGAGCCAGCGTTTGGTGCTCTCCGTCACGCACAGCCTCAAGCACCTGGAGCTCTATGATTCGGTGACGGTTTTTTATGAGGGCTTCGTCGTCTATCAGGGCAAACCCGAGTTCCTCGCCCACTACTTCCGTGTCGATTCTCCCGATGCGGTCTATGCACAACTGGAATTGCGGGAGCCCGAAGAGTGGAGCTCCTCTTGGGTGAAGCACCG
>CAXNGJ010000188.1:0-3738 GCA_964201895.1 Terrimicrobiaceae bacterium | reverse complement strand
GGGGTTTCGTATGGTAGGTCCAATGCTCGGGAGAATTTCCAATTCCATTTTAAAATCACAGGCATGAAGCGGACACTAGACAGTCTGAGGGTGGGCAGCCGTGCCGAAATTGAAGACATCGCGTCGGATTGTGACCGCGCAAACCGCATGGCCACGCTGGGTTTCATTCCCGGTCGCATGGTCAAAGTAACCCGCTTTGCCCCACTTGGAGACCCGATCTCTGTCGAAATCGATGGCCAGGAAATCAGCCTTCGGCGGGCCGAGGCGCACATTATTCAAGTGAAGAACATTGCCGAATGAATGTTCCGACTGAAGCTGCCCCAAAAAAGCGGCAAGGCCGTCCGCTGGTTGCGCTGGTGGGGAATCCCAACACTGGAAAATCCACTCTTTTCAACCGCCTCACCGGCCTGCGCCAGCATATCGCGAACTATCCCGGCATCACAGTGGAGAAAAAATCCGGCCTCCTTCGCGCTGGCGGCATCGAAATGGATCTTCTTGACCTCCCGGGTTGTTACAGCCTCACAGCCGTTTCAAATGACGAGCGGGTGGTGATGGATGTGCTCGGCGGGCGGAGGGGATTGCAGAAGCCGGACCTGCTGGTCTTTGTGCTCGATGCGACCAATCTCAAGCGCAATCTCTTGCTTGTCTCGCAATGCGCGGAGTTGGGTATTCCTGCACTGATCGCTCTGAACCAGTGTGACGCCGCAAAGCGGAATGGCATTCGCATTGATGTGGACCTTCTGGCGAAGAGGCTTGGTGTTCCGGTGGTCGAAACCATTGCCACACGCGGTAATGGGCTGGTCGAGTTGAAGCAGGCCATCGTCTCCGCGATCGATGCCCCGTCCACTTTGCCGAAAATCCATTGGCCCGACTGCATCACCCAGGGATGCGGTTTGCTTCGTGCGGGCTTTCAGGGCGCCGGAAGCAGCGATCTCACCCAAGCCGAGGCCCTGCGTGTCCTTTTCGACAGCGACAGTGTCTTCACATGCGGCGTGAGCGACAAAGCCTGCGTCAAGAAGTTGTTGGACACCGCGCACAGGGAAATCCGCGAGTCAGGCTTGAATCCAGGATCCGCCGAGGCGGTGATCCATTACCGCCATCTGGAATCCCTTCTCGATGGCGTGGTCGAGGCCAGCGGGCCAATCGCGCGATCGCACGACTCTATCGACGCACTCTTGCTTAACCGCGTGTGGGGAACGCTGATTTTTCTCGGCGTGATGTATGTGGTTTTTCAGAGCCTATACTCTTGGGCCGGGCCGCTCATGGATTTGATCGATGCCGGAACCTCGGCCACGCAGGACATGATCCGTCCGCTTCTCTCCGCCACCCCGGCGCTGCAGAGTCTGCTCTGCGACGGCATCATTGCCGGAGTCGGCGGCGTGCTGATTTTTCTCCCGCAGATTTTGATTCTCTTCTTCTTCATCGCGCTGCTTGAGGACACCGGCTACATGGCCCGCGCCGCATTCCTTGTGGACAAGCTTTTCAGCTGGTGCGGGCTCAATGGACGCAGCTTCGTGCCGCTTCTGTCGAGCTATGCCTGCGCGATTCCGGGAGTGATGGCCACCCGCACGCTCAGCGATCCCAAGGCCCGCCTCACGACCATTCTCATGGCACCGTTTATGAGCTGCTCGGCGAGGTTGCCGGTTTATATCCTGCTTATCGGAACTTTCATTGAGCCACTCTACGGGCCGCTTGTCGCGGGTGCCGTTCTGTTTGCGATGCACTTTGTGGGTCTCGCGCTCGCGCTTCCTTTGGCTTGGGTGCTGAACAAGTTTTTTCTAAAAATCAAAACCCAGCCGTTCATCCTCGAGATGCCGGATTATCGGGTGCCGACCCTGCGGAATATTTTCCAACGCATGTGGGAGCGTGGGCGCGAGTTTGTATTGCGGGCGGGCACTGTCATTCTCGCCTTCTCGATTCTGATTTGGTCGCTCCTCTACTTTCCCCGTGATCCCGAGGTGAAGGAAAAGGCCAGCCAGTCATTCCTCGCAGTGGCCGCTGTGAATCATTCCCCGGCCGACCTCCAATCCGCTTTGGAAAATCCTGAATCCGACATCAGCACCGCACTGGCCCACCACATCGACTCAGCCTACATCGAGCAAAGCTATCTCGGGCGCTTCGGCAAGGCCGTGCAGCCGGTTTTCGATCCCGCCGGATTCGACTGGAAGATCACCGTAGGCGTCCTCTCGAGCTTCCCGGCCCGGGAGGTCATCATTGCTACGATGGGCATCATCTACAACCTCGGCGCCGATGTGGACGAGGGCTCGGACGACCTCCGCAGTGTGCTCCAAAAAGAAAAATGGACCAGCGGTCCGCGCGAGGGTCAACCGGTTTACACGCTGCCTGTCGTGCTCGGAATTATGGTTTTTTTCGCCCTTTGCATGCAGTGCGGAGCGACTGTGGCCATCATCGCCCGAGAGTTGAATTGGCGGTGGGCTGCTTTTTCCTTTTTTGGAATGACTGGCCTGGCCTGGCTAAGCGCAGTTTTGATTTATCAGATTTCGACGTTATTATGAGGTCATGACCTTACTGGAACTTTTTCTGATCCCTCTTGCGATCTGCGCCTCGCTGGCATTTCTGATGCGTGGACTTTGGAAATCTCCAAGCAAAGCTCAGCCCGCCTGCGGCGGAAAATGTTCCTGCAAAGCAAGCCTGCGCAAATGAACTTCGACCTTCACAACCGCCGCCTCTACGGAATCCTCGACATGGGTTATGTTGACCCGTCGGAAACCATCCGCGTCGCCAGCGAAATGCTGGAAGGTGGAGTGGAAATCCTCCAACTGCGCGCCAAAGACCTTCAAGCAGACCAGATTCTCAAGCTGGCCTTGCCTTTGGTTCCGCTCTGCAAGAGCTTTGGGGTTCCATTTATAATCAACGATCACCCAGAGGTTGTTGTCGAATCCGGAGCTGATGGTTTGCACGTGGGCCAAGACGATATGCTGGTTGAAAAGGCACGTGCTTTGATCGGGCCAAGTAAGATTGTTGGCCTTTCCACACACAGCCTCCTGCAGGCTAAGTCGGCGCTCCAAGAAAAGCCCGACTACATTGGCTTTGGGCCGCTTTTTTCAACGCCCACGAAACCGAACTACATATCCATCGGAACTTCGCAAATCAGCGAAGTTCACCGCCTCGTGCCCTTGCCGATCTACTGCATCGGCGGCATCAAGTGCGAAAACCTTCCCGAAGTCCTCGCCGCCGGAGCCCAGCGCGTGGCCATCGTGTCAGGAATGCTCAAAGCCGAAAAAATCGTGGACTACTGCCGCGCCTGCCGCGTGGCATTGCAGTAAGGAGCCGCCCAGAAAAATTCAGGTATCAAGCTCCTCGGCGTCGTTCTGCTTGAGCGGGGATTCCCCCTTTTTTCTCGAAGCCCCCCAGAGCACAACGCCCACGCCGACGAGGATCAGGCTCAAGCTGGCGATCACTGGTAAAGTAATCTTTTCGCCGAGAACTAGGCTCCCCGCTAGCAACGCCACAGCGGGGGATACGTAGAATTTTGTGGTGACCACCGAGGCGGGCAGGTGGCGCAGGAGCCAGTTCATTGCCGTAAAGGCGGCCAAGGAGTGGACCAATAGCAGAAAAGTAAACGCTCCGAGCGTCCTCGAAGTGAAGTCACTGGCCTGAATTTGGCTTGCTTCACCGAAGCTCAGGCCAAGCGCCGTCAAGAGGATGCCTCCAAAAATCATCATCCATCCAGCACCCGTCACCGGAGAGTCCGAAGGGGGCCTGTGCCGGACAAAA
>CAXNGJ010000187.1:0-3771 GCA_964201895.1 Terrimicrobiaceae bacterium | reverse complement strand
GACATACTGAAAACACCGTCCAAGATGACCAATCGACCCGATTCGTCGGGCACGCGCTTGAGACGATTTTCCAAGGATGTGGAGGAGTTGTGGCGGAAGGGAATAAGCTTTGCGGGAGCAAACTGGCAGCCATCGATGATGCTGGCGTGGTTCTCGCGGTCGCAAAGGATGGAGTCTCCATCCTCTGTGAGCGCGATGAGAGCGCCTTGGTTGGCAAAGAATCCCGTGGAAAAAAGGATGGCGTCATCACAGCCGAGAAAATCCGCAATCGCCTCCTCAAGCTCCACATGTAGCTTGATCGTGCCATTCAAGAGGCGTGAACCGGTGCAACCGGCGCCATAGAGCCGTGTCGCATCGCAAGCCGCCTCGACCACACGAGGGTCCTGAGCCAAGCCCAGGTAATTGTTGGACCCGATCATGATTTTGCGCTGGCCATCGCAAATCACGTAATTGCCGTGTGGTTCCTCAATGGATCGAAAATACGGATAGAACCCCTGGGCCCGCGCGTCAGCACTGTCCCTGTATTCCCTGCATTTTTGAAAGAGATCTCTCGGTCGTTTAGACATCAATTTGGTGGGCAAGATTTGCACCTGCACATGAGAAGTAAATCATTTTCCCATTCTCAACGCGCTGGGCGCAGTGTGTGAATTCTACGAGCAAAGCGAATCAGAAGGTACAAAAAACTTGAGAGCCTCAATCGAGTGAGTAGTTGCGCCCCGACTCGGGAACGATCACCTCGGTGTCGCCGAGTTCACGGAACAGTGCCAGTTGAAACCATTCCAGCGCGGGACGGTCGCCGTGGACGAGAAGAATTTTCGATGGTTGCAGGAGCGCGGCATAGTTTCTCAAGTTCTCCCTATTTGTGTGAGCGCTGAAGCTGAACTCCCTCACGTCACACTTGAGTGGAATGGCAGGGTGGTCCTTGTCGAGCATGATTTCCTCGCCGGGCGAGGCTTTTCGGATGCGGGCCGAAGGCGAGTCGGGGTCGGAATAACCAACGAAGAACAAATGCTGCGAGGCGTCGCCAAGAATCCGGCGGGCAAAAATATTCGAGAGCGTGTGCTCGGTCATCATGCCACTCGACAAGGCATAGATTGCGCGCTTGCGGGGCTGCACATTCTGAATTTCGCGGCCTGAGAGCACATAAGGGGCCATCTCCTGTAAAAGTTGCAACTCGGGATGGTTCCGCACCGAGGTAGCCGCCATGGCATCATAGGTGGTCGTGACTTTCACGCTGAGGCCCCCGATGTAGATAGGGATGTTGCCGATTTCACCCCGCAACCGCATTTGCCAGAGCAATGCCAGCACCTCCTGGGTCTTGCCGAGGGCAAAAACCGGAATCGTTACAGTGCCACCATTGGCAATAGCCTCGCTTACGGCGCGCGAGAACCGCTCCTCCTCATTGGCGCGGGAGAAACCAATCGGCGTAGGCGAATCGCCACGGGTCGTTTCCATGAGGAGGTAGTCAACACCCTCCTCCGGAAAGTCAGCGCCCGTCATGATCGTCTGGCTCTCGAAATTCACATCTCCCGTGTAGAAAAACGACTTGCCTGCATGGCGAATGAGAACACCCACCGATCCAAGGATGTGTCCCGCGTGGTAAAATTCGAAAGTAACTTCATTGTCATCATCGCACAGGTCGCCTGCAAGGTTGCGACGCTGGCGAAGAGGGCATCGCACCCAAGCCTGCCGGCAAAGATCCACACCTCGATGAGTGTAGAGTGGATACTCCATGAGCTTCAACTCCTCGCGCTGGCGCGTCATGACATTCACGGAATTGTGCAGCATGGTGTCTGCTATGTTTGCCGTACCCTCGGTCATGAAAACCGGACACTGCGGCTGGCGGCGCGTCAGCACCGGCAGCGATCCGATGTGATCCTGGTGCGCATGGGTGATGATAATGGCATCCACCGTCCCCTCTGGAACTGTGGCTAGATGCGGCGTGGCGTCGAGACCATCGACTTTCGGATCTGAGCCCGCATCAAGAATGAGATTTTTGCCCCCGACACGCAGCCAGTAACAATTTGAGCCGATCCCGAGGTGGCGGGTGAGGTTGACGAAATCCATGTGGAGCGAAGTTGGGTGAGGAATGACGGTTCCTCAATGTTAAAATGCGAGCGCCAAAACAAAGCGAGACGGCGCTTACATCCGCCCCTCATCGGCATCGATGTAGTGGAACATCGTCTGGATGTCGTCGCGGTTTTCGAATCCGCTTTCTTTTTTGCGACTGGCAAGGCGCTCGCTGAGCTCATCACTCCACCCGCGCTTGAACATGAAGCTATTCCAGATCTCGACTTGTTCCTCTGTGGGGAGCTTGCCTTTTTGAAAACACCATTCGAGTAATTCGTCATCCGAACCACCCTCAAGCACGCGGTTTTTCACATCGGAATAATCCACGGCGAGAAAAGTTGTGACGCGTTCATCGAAGCCTTGGCCAAGATTCGCATGAAGGTCAGGATGCAATTCCCCGGCGGCCATAAGACGAATTTTATCCACCATGCGTCCGAAGTAGACGATTCCACCGACCTGTTCCTTGGGCGAGCGCGGGTATTTCATATGTGACATGCTGGCAGCGCCGCGTCAGGCATGAAAGGCTGAAAACAAGAACACCCTGTAAAAGTTGAAGCCCGTCGCAACGATTGCTGCAACGGGCTTCTGTTCCCCCCAGAACGCAATTACTCTAACACTCGAACTCAGGACTGCAACAACTTTTTTAAATTTTTTCCGGATAGACGTGAATCACTCCGCCCGACGCGCCCAGCGGAGTTTGGCGGATGTCGCGCGGGGATTCGCGCGGCGCTCATCAGAGGAGGCACGAATGACCTCCTCGGCGATGGAACTAAAAATCCCGTCACGATGCCAGGCTTGGAACGCTTTTTTCACGCGACGATCCTCGCCGGAGTGAAAGGTCATGATGGCGACATGTCCACCAGCATTCAGGCAAGATGGCAAGCTGCGTAAGAGTGCATCCAAGGCGCTGAACTCATCGTTCACGGAAATCCGCACGGCTTGAAAAACACGCCGGACCGCCTTGTCCACGAGCTCGGCAGACCGGTGTGGCAGGGCAATTCGAATGGAGTTGGCCAAGTCTGTCGTGGTCGCAAGACTTTTTCCCGCGAGGGCTGGGGCGAGCGTTGCGGCATCGGGTTCATCGGCATTTTCAATCAGCACTTGCTCAAGCGCGGTCGGCGTCATTTTCAAGAGCCATTGTGCCGCAGAAACACCCCGATTGGGGTTCATCCTCATGTCCAATGGTCCGGCGGACTTCCAAGTGAAGCCCCTGGAGGGATTGTCCAATTGCATCGAGGAAACACCGAGATCAGCCAGTATCACATCAGCTCCGGAAAAACCAGACGCAGCGAGAGCGGCAGGGAGACCGGCAAAATTCGATTTCCGTGCAGTGAAAATGTCGGCGCCGAACCCCTCGCCGCGCAGAACAGCCTCGGTTTTGGGAAGCTCCAATGGGTCGGCATCAAGACCGATGAGGTGCCCGCCAGGCGCGATACGGGCCAGCAGTCGGCGGGTATGCCCCCCAAATCCCAATGTGCAATCGACAGCAATTTTCCCCGGACAAGGATCGAGAATCTCGAGGATTTCATCGACCATGATTGGCACATGACTGCCAGCCGGAGTCTTGCCCGAGGCGAGCACGCGGGCGAGAGTCTCGGCATTGCCCGAGAGTTCCTTGTATTTTTGATCAAACCGGCGCGGATGTTTACCGGAGTAGCGCGGTCGGCGGCGGTGCGGAGTTTCTTCGCTCAAAGCTCGTTG
>CAXNGJ010000186.1:0-3831 GCA_964201895.1 Terrimicrobiaceae bacterium | reverse complement strand
ATCCTCCGGCATGGCCCATTTCTCAGTCAGGACGGTATCGAAGCGCTTTCAGAGAATTTCCCGCGAAGAGTCTTCGATCCCATCTGCTAGACGCCCTCCTCAGCCCAGCGGCGTGGGATACTCCCCCTTCGCCGTGAGTTCCGCCAAGGCCGCTGCAACCAAAGGCCGGTCCTCGCGGTAGGTGACGCCGAACCACTGGCTCTCCACCGGTACGAGTTGCACGGTTGCCTTACCGCTCGAGATCATCTCCGCCACGGCATTCGGAATGTAGAACTCCGATTTCTCCTCACCACCGCGAGCCTTCAGAAAATCTTTGAAGCCCGCCTCCAGTAACGGAAACACCTCTGGAGTGAAGCCCCAGCAGTTCATGGAAACACGCTCCGCCCCGCTGAATCCCACACCCTCCGCCAAATCCGTGATGCCCTCCGCCGTGCGTTGGATCTGCGTGTGCTCGCGCACCGTCTGGAGCAATCCATCCACATCCGCCTGGCACACCCCGCGAGACACGCTCCCGTGCTCGGAGAGAGTCGCATCAAGTCGGTAGCCGCCCATGCAAAAGCGCGTCCCGTTTTCCTCATGGGCTTTCAAAAATCCCCCTACAGCTGCAAACGCATCGCGACCGTAAAAATCATCCGCATTGATCGCCACAAATGGGGAATCAACCACATCACGGGCAGCCAGAATCGCATGCCCTGTACCCCAAGGTTTCGTGCGGCCTTCCGGCACGCTGAAGCCCTCCGGCAGATCATTGAGCTGCTGAAACGCATAGCCCACATCCAAGCGGTCCTCGTAGCGAAGGCCTACGCGGTCCTTGAACTCCTCCTCAAAATCCCGGCGAATCACAAACACAATCCGGTCAAAACCCGAAAGCGCCGCGTCATACACCGAGTAGTCGAGAAGCGTCTCCCCGCCCGGCCCCACGCCATCCATCTGCTTCAATCCCCCATACCTGCTGCCCATGCCGGCAGCCAAAACAAGCAATGTTGTATTCATAAGATAAAATCTCCTGGTCGGCGGGATTCGAAGCTGCGGTCTTCTCCTCCCGAACGAGGCGCTTTGCGAAGCTGAACCACGACCCGATGTGAGTTATCTCATCGCACCAGCCTCTGATTTCCTCAAGCCGAATTCTTCCGATTTGCCGCCTCAGTGCTTCTTCTCTGGCACCAGGAAGGAGACCAGAATCGAGCCGCCGATGAGCGTGGAGATGATGGCGAGAGACCATCCAATCGGGAAGTGCCCGCCGAAGACATGGTTCAGCCAGACCATCTTCAGGCCGACGAAGACCAGAACGAGGCCGAGTCCGTATTTCAGGAAGCGGAATTTGTGCACGATGCCCGCCAAGAGGAAGAACATGGCGCGAAGTCCGAGGATAGCGAAGATATTTGAAGTGAATACGATAAGTGGTTCCTTGGTGATCGCAAAAATGGCAGGCACGCTGTCCACCGCGAAGACGATATCCGAGATTTCCACCAGGATCAGTGCGACCAAAAGTGGGGTCGCCATGCGAACGCCGTTGTGATGCGTGAAGAATTTCTGGCCGTCAAGCTGCGGGCTCACGGGTAGGAACTTCTTGAGAAGCTTTAAAATCGGATTCTTTTCGGGCTCAACAGGTTTCTCGGGGGCGAGAAGCACTTTAATGCCGGTCAGAATAAGGAACACGCCGAAGAGGATGACGACCCAGTGGTATTGGATCAGAATCGAGCCCATCGCTATGAAGATACAGCGGAAGATCAGGGCGCCGATAATGCCGTAAAAGAGGACGCGGTGCTGATATTTGCTCGGGATATTGAAGTAGGTGAAGATCACCACGAACACGAAGATGTTATCCACCGACAGCGCCTTCTCGACAATATAGCCGGTAAAAAATTGCAGTGTGCTTCTCTGGGCCGCCTCAAGCGGGTTGAACCCAGGGATCGCCAGCAACCTCTCGCAATTTTGAAGGCGGTAAATCGCGAATTCATGGAACGCGAGGCCGAAGACTACTGCCATGGCCACCCAGATGACGCTCCAGGTCAGCGCCTCGCGGAATTTCACCTCATGCGCGGTCTTGTGAAAAACCCCGAGGTCGAGCGCAAGCACGATTAGCACAAAAACAATAAACGAAGCGTAGAACCACCAATACTCGGCAAATGGAAATAACATCATGGCGGCGAACCTGCCTTTTTCTTGTGCATTCGGGAATGATGAAGAAATAAAGTAATCATTAGTTTTAAACTAACCATCGCTCATCACAGAATCCCTTCTTTCCAACCTCAACTTCCCGCCTGTAGCATGTCCCCATGCCGAGTTCTTCCTCAACTCATCCTGTTTCCAAGCGCCCATGAAACTCACCAAACGCGGCGAATACGCCCTGCGCGCCTTGATCGATATGGTCCTTGCCCGCGAGGCCGGTAGGGAGCTGATTCCCCTCAAGGAGATTTCCGCGCGCGAGAAAATCCCGCTTCCGTTTCTGGAGCAGATTTTCGTTCAACTGCGCGAAGCCGGCATCGTCGATGGCAAGCGCGGCAAGCACGGCGGCTTTTTCCTCGCAAAGCCCCCTGAAAACATCTCGATGGGCGAGGTCGTGCGTCTCATCGACGGACCCCTCGCACCGATCGGATGCGTGAGCCATACGGCCTACACCAAATGCTCCTGCCCCGACGAGGAGCACTGCGGCCTCCGTCTTCTCATGCTCGAGGTGCGCAACGCCATCGCCAACATTCTCGATCGCTACAGTCTCGCCCAAGTCTCCGAAGTCTCCCTCAAAAAACTCCGCCAGGATGGCCTCCCGATTCCGTTTGCCATTCCCCTGAAGTCGCTCGGCTCTGAAGCCGATTACCAAATATAAAAGGCCTCGTCCGACCCACCCCCAGAGCAAAAGCAACCGCTCAAATCCGCTAATGCGTTGTTCGGTGAGATCGCTTGGTAGAAAAAGGAAGCTGGTGCGCATGCTTGCGTGCATGTCGTAGAGGTTTTGCGATGCGTAAGTTTGAGATCGTAAAAAATATTTCTGCACCCCCAGCGGATGTCCGACCGGGGTTGATAGGCTCCCGGTGAAATGATCACCAAAATCCTACACATCATCGAGACCTCACTCACTCGCATCCGCCCTCAGAACCGCTTGCAGCCTTGTTATGCGAAGCAGGAGGAGTTTGCCTTCACTAAGAATCAAAGAACCTTTCTTCCATGAAGACTCCCAGCATCAAGATGCCCCCCAGAAAAGCTAAGCGATGTGTAATCCCATATTCATTCTCTACATGCCCTGTTCCGTTTGTTTCTACGGAATCCACAAAAGTACGCTCGACCTCTGCAATCCAACCCGCTATTGTCAGACTTTTAGAAATCTCAGGCCTACTGAAAACTTAATGCTTAATACTTAAGACTCTCTCCCATGGGCTTCTACTATCGCAAATCTGTTAATCTCGGGCCGTTCCGAGTGAATCTGAGCAAGTCTGGCTTGGGCTATTCTGTCGGTGGTCGCGGATTCCGTGTTGGCACAACTTCTCGTGGGAAAAAATATTGCCTCGCCCGCACCCTACGGGTCTCGCCCGTTGGGCTGCTCTTCGAGCAGGCTACCGAGCGGCCGCCCCGCCGCCTGGTTCATCCTTCAGCATCCCCGGGACGGGAGTTGGCTATCGCAAATCTGGCGCGGGCTGCCTTGTCCTCCTGGCTGCTGTTCCAGTTGGGATCGCCGCCACAAAACTTCTCCTCACTTCATGAATCTCTCCTGGAAACGCACACTCCGCACAGGCTGGGAAATTTTGAATGAGCAATTTTGAATTCTGAATGAATCCACCATCCAACATTCAACATCCATCATTGACCGTCTTCCTGCCCGATGTGGACCTCGAT
>CAXNGJ010000185.1:0-3837 GCA_964201895.1 Terrimicrobiaceae bacterium | reverse complement strand
GAGATTCATCGCCCCGACTTGTGGACCGAAAAAGCCGTCAATCACCACAAGGATGGCCAAGCCAAAAAGCAAAGCCTGCATGGATACACGGAAAAATTTCGATCCAATGAGGGTGCCGAGAACCGGCACGCGCAGGAGATCGAATGGCCTACGCGTCTCGAGGGGCTGCGGCTTTATTTTTACCTTCTGACGCCGCCGGACAAGATTGGAGCCCGACAGGCATTTGATGGCAATGACCGCTGCAGGCAGCAGAAAGGCCACCGAACCGGGCACCCACATGATCGTTCCGGCGAAGGTTTGGTCATCAATAGCAGAAAGGCCCGTGATGCGAGGCGCGGCGTCATAGGTAGGATAGAGGACACGGCCGTAGAATGTGAAAAAACCTGAAAGCGCTGTGTTTTGAATATCCACCACCAGCAAATACGGAATGAGCACCCAACGCGGCACAGCGGGGCGCGAGGGCCAAGGTTGAACGACGGGCCACCAGAAAAGCATCGCTGTCGTGAGAAAACACAGGTGCTCGACCTGGTGCCAAGCCGGCGAACTCAAGGCGAGCTCGTAGAAGGCGGGCATGTGCCAAAGCACATTTGAAAGCATGAAAAGCGGCCCGGCAAAGAAGGGATGCACAAGAAGAGCGCCGAGTTTCTTGAGACGGGGTTCATTTAAAAAAGGCCCCAAACCCGAGCGCACAAATCCGCGGGGCAATCCCGAAAGCATGGGCAAAAAAGGGGCTCCTTGAAGAATGAGCGGTGGCGCAACCATAGTGAGAAGGAGGTGCTGCACCATGTGGACGCTGAGCAACCACGAGGCGAAGGCGTCGAGTGGCGATGCCAGAGCGATGTAGATGACGAGCAAGCCCCCCAGAAACGAGGCGAGACGCCACTCCGGAAAACGCTCGGGAGCCAGTCGGCGAACCTTGCGCCATCCTCGCCAATACAAAAATGCCGCGAGGATCAAGCCGAGCGCAGGCACGGGCTCGAAACTCCAAGAGGCGAGAACCAATGAGGCTTGGGCGTTTCCCATGCTGGTTGGCAACCGCCTTAAAGCGGGATTATGGCGCCTTCCTCCATCGCGCTACGGGGAGGTTTTCCAAAAAGAAAAAGCCTGCTGGGAATGACCTGCTCAAGCCAACCCAGATAAGGCGGTAGCACGCGTTGACCGGCTTTCCAACCCGATTCCACAAACAGGAAATCCGGAGCCGTTTCCTGAACCACCTCGCAAATCATAAAACCGGTATTGGATCGGATACGGCGCAGGTCCACGGCGGGAGTGATCTCGCTGAGTTCGTCACAAATATCCTCGAGCGTGCCCTCCTCCGACTCTGTTCCGAGGTGCGAGCAACGCGCCAGCGCGAAGGGACTGTCGGCGGCGAGGATCGAGATTTTGGACGGCTTGAGGGTCTTCAGCGTTTCCTTGGCAGCCCGCCAGCGCGGCGAATGGGCCTCTACCAGAAGGCAGGCACTCAGCTCGGCAGAAGCCTGTTCCTTGGGATCCGGGATGAGAAGAAGGTCGCAGGGCGTGCGCGAAAAAAGCTCTCGCACGATGGTGCCAGTGAAGTTGCGCGGGTCATTCGGACGGGCAATCGTGCCTGCAATGAAAAGGTCGAATTTTTCATTCGCTGCGGCGGTGACCAATACCTGCGCCGGCGCCCCGCCCTCACACCAGTAGATCTCCACATTTTCCCGCCCCAAGTCCGCAAAGGCCTCTTGAAAGCTGGCCGCTTTTTCCGGCGTGCGCTCGCCTGCATGGAGCACGCTCAGGCGGGCGCCAAACATTCTGGCCGCGCGATTAGCTTCGGCCAGGACTGCCCGAAAGCGTGGTGAGAATGTCGATGCAACGGCGAAGTGGAGTGAAGACATGAAAAAAATTCAGCGATGGGAAAACTGGCAGGTTACTTCTTTGAAATCTGCACGATTTTTTCAAAGGCCGCTTTCGTCAGTGGCATCACGCTGAGCCGCGATTGACGCAAGAGTCCGATCTCAGCCAGCGAGGGCTCGGTCTTGATTTCCTCAAGGGATACAGGCTGCTTCAAAGCGCCCACCGGTTTCAAATCCACACACGACCAGTCGCCCTCGGAAGCTGTGGAATCTGGATAAGCTGACCGGACGACCTCGGCGATGCCGACGACACATTTTCCAGTCACGCTGTGGTAGTAAAGGACATGGTCGCCCGGTGCCATGGCGCGAAGATGATTTCTGGCTTGGAAATTCCTCACGCCCGTCCAAGCCGTTTTGCCGTCCTTTACGAAATCCTCCCACGCGTAGGCTGTGGGTTCCTGCTTAACGAGCCAGTAGTTCATTCGAGCTTTGCTAAAATGAAATTCCGCGAATATCAAAGGACTTCTCAACAAAATGTCGAAAAAAGGTCTCTTCATCACATTCGAAGGCTCCGAGGCGTGTGGCAAATCCACCCAGATTACCCTCCTGGCCGACAATCTCCGCTCCTTGGGATTCGATCCCCTGCTCTTTCGCGAACCCGGAGGCACGCCTGCTGGCGAAGCGATTCGGCACCTCTTGCAACATGCACCCGAAGGCGAGGCACTGACTTCCGAGGCCGAGTTGCTACTCTTTGCAGCCAGCCGCGCGCAGTTGGTTCGGGAAAAAATCCTTCCTGCGCTTGCGGCCGGGCGCGTTGTCATTTGCGACCGCTTTCTGGATTCCACCACCGTCTATCAAGGTGTGGCCCGCCGCATTCCGGCGGATGACACCGCCCGCATCAATGACTTTGCGGTCGGAGATTGCCTGCCAGATATCACCTTCTTGCTTGATCTGGACCACAAAACCTCACTTTCCCGCATGCAGGCCGCCAATCGGAAACCAGACCGCATCGAACGCGAGTCACCGGAATTTTTCGAAGCCGTGCGCAGCGGTTACTTGAAAGTTGTCAAAGAAAATCCCAAGCGCGTGCATTTGATCGACGCCTCGCGTTCGGTTGAGGAGATCGCAGTCGAGGTCTTGGCAAAGGTTATATCAGAAGTGAATAAATAAGAGTGGGTTGTCTCTCACACATGGTCCTTTTCTGACTATGGCGTTGTGATTCCTGTTTTCCTTCTGGCGCGACAAGATTTGATTTTTTTCTTAACATTTTTGCGATTTTTTCACATGGTCGCTGGGTTGGCACTGGAGTGCACCTCGCATCCGCCGGCCAAATCATAAAAAACACATAATGGAAAACACTACACCACAAGGAGACATCGGTCTCATAGGCTTGGCCGTGATGGGCCAGAACCTCGTCCTCAACATGAACGATCACGGCTACACAGTCGTCGTTTACAACCGCACCACCTCAAAAGTGGACGAATTTTTAGCAAATGAGGCAAAAGGCACAAAAGTGCAGGGCGCCCACTCGAT
Organism: Terrimicrobiaceae bacterium; assembly: GCA_964201895.1. Taxonomy (GTDB): domain Bacteria; phylum Verrucomicrobiota; class Verrucomicrobiia; order Chthoniobacterales; family Terrimicrobiaceae; genus UBA967. The sequence continues at coordinate 487 of CAXNGJ010000185.1, read as the reverse complement.
TCAAGAACTGGTTTCCAAACTCAAGCGCCCACGCCGCGTCATGATGCTCGTGAAGGCCGGCCAGCCAGTAGATGACTTTATTAAACAAATCACCCCGTATCTGGAACCCGGCGACATCATCATCGACGGTGGAAATTCGCTTTACAATGACACGAACCGCCGCCAGCGCGAACTCGAAGCCAAGGGTTTGCTTTTCATTGGAACGGGCGTTTCGGGTGGAGAAGAAGGCGCTCGCCGTGGACCAAGCATCATGCCCGGCGGATCGCCTGCCGCATGGCCTCATGTGAAAGACATTTTTCAATCCATTTCCGCCAAGGTGGAAGATGGCTCGCCGTGCTGTGATTGGGTTGGCGAAGAGGGTGCAGGCCATTATGTAAAAATGGTGCATAACGGCATCGAATACGGAGACATGCAGCTAATTTGCGAGGCTTACAATATTCTGAAAAACGGCCTCGGCCTGAACGAGCAGGAACTGCACGATGTTTTT
>CAXNGJ010000184.1:0-3856 GCA_964201895.1 Terrimicrobiaceae bacterium | reverse complement strand
TTTGAATTATTTTTTAGCGTCGAGGGCTGCTGCCCCGGCGAAAGAATTTCCTGCCGTCCATGCGGACTTCGGGCTTGGGTGGTTTGGGCGCGGCGTTTTCGCCATTCGGCGGGACTTGGAATCCCTCGAGTGTGAGTCGTTCGATTTTCTGGCCGATGAAGCGTTCGATGGCGCTGAGTTTTTTGGCTTCGTCGGGCGCAACGAGTGTGAAGGCATCCCCCGACATGTTCGCACGGCCGGTGCGGCCGATGCGGTGGACATAGTCCTCGGGGTGTTGCGGGATGTCGTAGTTGATGACATGACTCACTCCGGCGATGTCGATGCCGCGCGCGGCGATGTCGGTTGCGACCATGACTTCGTATTTTCCGGATTTGAATCCGCTGAGCGCTTCGATGCGCTGGTTTTGCGAGCGGTTGGCGTGCAGAACGGCGACGGCGTGGTTGTTGGCGCGGAGTTTTTTGGCGATCTTGTCGGCACCGTGCTTGGTGCGGCTGAAGATGATGGCGCTCTGGTAATCGACTGCGGTGAGCAGCGCGAGGAGGAGGTCAAATTTGCGGCTTGGATCCACCATGTAAACGCCATGCTTCACGATGGAAGCGACCGAGCGGGCGGCTCCGATTTCTATGCGCACGGGATCGCGGAGGGCAAAGTTGGCAAGCTCCGCGATTTCCGGCGGGAGGGTGGCCGAGAAGAAGAGGGTCTGCCGATTTTTGGGAACCTTCGCAATAATGCGGCGCATGGGCGGCAGGAAACCGACATCGAGCATGCGGTCGACCTCGTCGAGGATGAGGACTTCGATGTCGTTGAGACGCACCGTGCCTTGCTGGAGGTGGTCCTCGAGACGGCCTGGCGTGGCGACAAGAATATCAAGACCCTCCTTGAGCGCTGCACGCTGGTTTCCGTAGCCGACGCCACCATAGACACAGCCGACTTTGAGGTCGGTGAAACGGCTGAAGTCACGCATAGCGGTTTCCACCTGCATGGCGAGTTCGCGGGTCGGCTCGAGGACGAGGCAGCGAAGGCGACCGTGCGAGCCGAGCTTCTGGAGCGTGGGCAGCGCAAAGGCGGCGGTTTTACCTGTGCCGGTCTGGGCCGAGGCGATGAGGTCGCGGCCCTCCAAGGCCGGAGGAATGGCGCGAAGCTGGATGGGTGTCGGATCGCCGTAACCCATCGCTTGGACGCCTTGCAAAATATGCTTGGTCAATCCAAGCGCTGAAAATGGCATGTTGTGTTGTTTTTTCTATCCCGGGAGGTTTTTGAGCAACTGCTCGTTGGTTGGATATTTGCGGATAAAAAAGAGAAGGCGCTCGATGGCCTCGATGGGCTTGTGGCCTGCGAGTCCACGGCGGATGAGGCTGATCTTGTGCAGGTCCTCCTCGGGGATGAGAAGCTCCTCGCGGCGCGTGCCGGACTGGAAAATATCGATCGCCGGGTAGATCCGCTGATCGCTGATCTTGCGGTCGAGAACAATCTCCATGTTGCCGGTGCCTTTGAACTCTTGGAAGATCAGCTCGTCCATACGGCTGTTCGTCTCGATGAGCGCGGTCGCCATGATGGTGAGCGAACCGGCCTCCTCCGTGTTTCGGGCGGCGGCAAAAAGTTTGCGCGGAATCTCGAGGGCACGGGCATCCACACCGCCGGACATCGTGCGTCCCCCACCCCCTTGGGCGTTGTTGAACGCGCGGCCGATGCGGGTGAGCGAATCCATGAGAACGAAAACATCCTTACCCATTTCGACGAGGCGCCGGGCGCGATCGATGCAGAGCTGCGCAATGCGGGTGTGGGTTTTGATATCCGAGTCATTCGAACTGGCCATGAGTTCGGCTGTGGGAACGGTGCGGCGGATTTCGGTGACCTCCTCGGGGCGCTCATCCACAAGAAGGATGAGGAGTTTCATCTCCGGGTGGTTTTTCACAACGGCGTCAGCGATGTGCTGGAGAAGTGTCGTCTTTCCCGTGCGGGGCGGAGCGACAATGAGACCGCGCTGACCCTTGCCCACAGGGGCGACAAGATCGATGACGCGTGTTGTGAAGCGCTCGGGAACGGTCTCGAGCTTGATGCGCTCGTTCGGATTGATGACGCTGAGTTCCTCGAAAACAGGCAGGTTTTGAAACTGCTCGGGGTCTCCGCCTTCCAGCTCGGTGAGCTTATACATCTGCGGGCCACGATTGCCCCGGCGGATTTCGCCTTTGATCCACATGCCGTCGCGAAGACCGTATTTGCGGACGATCTCGGGTGTGACGAAAATGTCGTTGTTCGACTGAGTGAAATTGCGGCGCGCCTCGCGCAGGAAGCCAAAACCCTTGCCGCTGACTTCGACAATGCCCTCGGCATAGACGATCGGAGCTGGCGGCTGCGGCGGCTGCGGCGGCTTCTCGACCACCGGTACGGGCTGTGGCGCGGGCTGGAATGCCTGAACGGTTTCTTTGATCGGTTCGGGCGCAGCGGGAGCGGCTGGCTCTGGCGCTGCTGCCACTGCTGGAGTCGCAAGCGAAGGCACCTCGCTGGTGGTGGGAGTTTTGTCTGAAAGTGGAAGCTCCGAGGAATCTGCGGCCTTTTTCTGCCTTCGGGCGCGGCCAATGCGTGGAGTGCGGGTGGTGCGGCGAGGGCGCGGAGTTGCCTTGGGGCTTGCGGAATCGGCAGCTTGCGCTCCGTTTTCCGGTTTTTGCTGTTCGTCTGTCATGATTGGGTTTTGAGAATGGGCCTGTGACTCTATTTCCCTGTCCAGGCTGAAAATCTCGAGGTGATGGTATGTCGGGAGCTCGTTAAGTTCCGTGAACTTTGAGAAAGGAAGTTCAACGAAATCCTGCGACAGTGTGTCAGTGAAACGCCGCGTGCGGAGGGGTTCTACATCGCGTGTTTAAGAATGTGAGAAATAAAGAGACGCGCCGACCGCTTGTCAATGCCTATTCTCGGGAAAACCAAACTTTTTTTTCAAAACGCGGCGAGGGATCGGCACTTGAACGGGCAGCGGTGAATCGATAGAGAAGTCGCCATGGCTCTAATCCACATCAACCGCGACAGTGAAAATATCGGAAAATTCAATGATCAGGATGTCGCGGATGGCCTCAAGAGTGGCCGCTTCCTCCCAACAGATCTGGCTTGGCGCGAGCCGATGACCAGTTGGGCGCCTCTCTCGACCTTCACCGACCTGCCACCGCCGGAGGAAACTGCGGACTCAGTCCCGGAGGCGTCCACCACCGCTCCAACAAAGTCAGGTGGTCGCATTGTGATCAGCGAGTGCTTTTCAAGCGGATGGGAAAGTTTCAAGAAAAACATGGGGGTCCTCATACTCGGAACATTTGTTTTCCTCGTGGTGAATGTCTCGCTCGCGTTCGTCTCGGAACTCGCTCAGAGGGTGGTGCAGATGTTCATGACGCCGGGAGGGAGCGAGGAACAAATGCTAAAAATCGTAGCGGTTGTGGTGGGCATGTTTTTTACGATTCTCACCTCGATAGTCGGCATGATTCTCTCGGCAGGTTTTTTGTGGATGTTTATTAAAAACTCGCGAGGGAAGACTGAATTCGCTGATCTCTTTGCTGGATTTTCAAGCGGTGTCTGGCTGCAAATTCTCATCGCAGGTGTGGCCTGGGGAGCCATCATGGTGAGTGTGGCTTTGTTCACTCTGGTACCTAGCGTTTTCCTGACTGAGAAATACGGATCTCCGATACCTGCCGGGATCGGGGCGCTGATTTTTGTTATTCCCGTAGTCTACCTTTCGGTCGGACTCGGTTTTGCTTTTCCATTGATCGTCGACCGCCGCATCGGTTGGCTGGAGGCGGTGCGCACCGCCATTTCGACTGTGCACCGTCAATGGTTCCCTGTGGCAGGGTTGGTTCTCATCTACACGCTGCTA
>CAXNGJ010000183.1:0-3871 GCA_964201895.1 Terrimicrobiaceae bacterium | reverse complement strand
CGTTTCTCCGCATCATCCCAGCGGGATTGCAGGATTTCCTTCGACTCGGGAGTCTTGGCAAAAACCATGAGGCCCGAGGTCTCCTTGTCCAGACGGTGCACGATCCAGACTCGCGCGCGAGCCATCGGGTTGCCGCTGCGCACATGCTCGGTGAGCTGATGGTAGGCCGTGCGTTCCTGTTCCGCCTCGCTCGCAATGCTGAGGAGGTTCGGCGGCTTGTCGATGACGATGATGTCCGCATCCTCAAAAAAGACACGAATGCTCGAGCCGACCAGAGAACGCGGCGCGGCATAGCGATCATTCCGCACGGCGACGACATCCCCCGGCTCGAGCGGGTGATTGAACTGCGAGATCGGACGCCCGTTCACAGTGATCGCCTGAAATTTCAGCCAAGTGCGAATCTGTTTCTTCTTCAGCTCCGGCCAAGCCTCGAAACAATACGCCAACAACTCGGCAGAACTGGAAACAGTGGAAGGCTTGGGCATCGACATGATTCTACCAAAGCCTCATGCCTTGGGAAAAAAAATCGCGCAGAGGCCGACAAACTCCGCTGCGGTCGTCGCCACTTCGAGGCCTTGGATGTAAATTTCAGCGTGGTGACCGCTGCCAGCGAGATTTGAGAACTCGCGGCCCCCTTCTTTTGCTTGCGTCGAGAAGGGCATCCTCCGATAAATTGAGGCCTTGCAAACGCCCCGTGACGGGGCTTTTTCCAGAGGAATTTCAAACATGAGCGAAACGGCAACACCAGTGGCGACGGTCAACGTGCAGATTGACGGGGAATGGAAGCAATTCCCCAAAGGCACGCGCGTGATCGAGGCCTGCATGCAGAGCGGCAAATTCATTCCGCACTACTGCTACCACCCCAAACTCAGCTCGCCGGGCAACTGCCGCATGTGTCTCGTAGAGACCGGCCGCCCGAAGATGACTCCCGACCGCCAGCCCGTGCTGGATGCCAATGGGAAGCCCGAGATCGGCTGGGGACCAAAGCCTGAGATCTGCTGCGCGATGGAAGTCGCCGAGGGTATGGGCGTTCGCACCTCCTCGCCGCTCGTGGAAGAATGTCGCAAGGGTGTGATGGAATTTTTGCTCATCAACCACCCGCTCGACTGCCCGATTTGTGACCAAGCGGGCGAATGCCGGTTGCAGGAATTTTCCGTCGAGTTCGGCAAGGGAGAGTCCCGTTTCATCGAAGACAAGGTGAAAAAACCCAAGCGCGTGGACCTCGGCGAGCGCATCGTGCTCGACGACGAGCGCTGCATCATGTGCTCACGCTGCATCCGGTTCATGAAGGAAATCGCCCACGACGATGTGCTGGGCTTCCTGAATCGCGGGAGCTACACGACCCTCTCGGTCTATCCCGGCAAAAAGCTCGACAACAACTACTCGCTGAACACGGTGGATATCTGCCCCGTGGGCGCTCTCACCAGCAAGGACTTCCGCTTCAAGATGCGTGTCTGGTTTTTGAAGGAAACCAAGAGCATCGATGTGAATTGCGGCCTCGGCTCGAACATCCTGATCTCCAGCCGCGAGAACACCGTCCACCGCATCACTCCCCGCGAGAACGATTTCGTAAACTCCTGCTGGATGCCGGACAGTCACCGCCTGAATTTCCATTACCTCAATAGCGAATCCCGCCTCACCGATCCGGTCGTGAAAGGCGAGGAGGCACCAGCGCATTGGACCCGAGCCCTCGCAGCGGCCGCCGAGCAGCTCAAGGGCAGTGATCCGGCAAAAACCGCCCTCATCGCCTCCGCCCGCATGACGAACGAGGAACTCTTCCTCGCACGCCGCCTCGCGGTCGGCCTGAAAATCGAGAATTTCGATGTGTTGCCCCGTCCTCAGAAGGGCGACGGATTCCTCATCTCGGATGATGGAAATCCCAACACCACCGGCGCAAAGCTCCTTGGCTTGGCCACAGGAAAACTCCCCGCCATTGCGGCAGGCGTGGCCTCCGGCCAAATCACCGGCCTCATCGTGCTCGGAGAGGATGCCGTGGATTGCGGCATTTCCGAAGAGCACCTCAAAAATCTCGAAACGCTCGTAGTGACCGGCATTCTCGCCAACGCCACCACACGCCGCGCGACCGTCGTTCTGCCGACCAGTGGCTGGGCTGAAAAGCGTGGCAGCATGATCAATATCAAAGGCCGCATCCAACGCCTCAACCAAGCCATCCAGCCTCCAGGCCAGGCCCACGACGATTGGGAGGTCCTGCGCGATCTGGTGCAAGCGACAGGCGGCTCGAACGGAATTTACACGATCGAGGAGGTCTTCAAAATGATGGCATTCGAGGTTCCTGCCCTTCAAGGCCTGACCCTCAGCCGCATCGGAGATCTCGGCACGCAACTCGCGCTCAACTCCTGAGAATGCGCCGCCTTCCTCTCCTGGCAGCGGCCGCACTGGCTCTCGCTGGATGCGGAACACCCGAAACGCCCACCCAACCATCAGTGCGTCGCGAGACACAAGTCGAGTGGCTGGGCAACCAGTGCTACCGCTTCACCTCGTCCATCGGCACCACCATTCTGGCAAATCCCTACGCCGCGAAAACCGGGGGACGCACCCTCCTCTCGCCGCTCAAGAGCGATGTCGTCTTGATCACCTCCGAGCGCTCAGATTTCAACAACATCAACGCCGTCGACGGTCAACCTTCCGTCCTGCGCGGAGGGGTGGGAATCGGAGTCAACAATGTGACCGGCATCAGAATTCTGGGTGTTCCAAGTTACAGGAACCCGGAAATGCCGGCATCCGACGGCATGAGCCTCTTGTTCACCTGGACGATGGATGGCATGCGCTTCTGCTTCGCCGGAGTCCCAACCCGCCCGCTGGATGCCGAGCAAATTTCCCAGATCGGAACGGTGGATGTCCTGCTCTTCAATCCAGAAATGCTCTCGTCCGAGGCCCGCAGCCAGATCGTTGCACAGCTCCGGCCGAGTTTGGTCATTCCCACAGGCTCGCGTGATTGGACAACCGGAGGCGTGCACAGCTCACAGGGTCCGAAATTTGCCTTCACACGCGAAATGCTCCCGCAGCAAACCACAACCCTGTTCTTCAATCCGTGACCAAACGAGTTCTCATCACAGGCTCCGGGGGGCGCGAACACGCTCTGGCTTGGAAGCTCGGCCAATCCGTAGGCGTGGAAAAAATCTTCATCGCCCCGGGAAATGCCGGCACCGCAACCATCGGCGAGAATGTGCCCATCGCACCCGATGATGTTTCGAGCCTTGTCGCCTTTGCAAAAGCCAACGCCATCGACTTCACAATCGTCGGCCCTGACGATGCGCTGGCGGCGGGAGTCGTCGATGCATTTGAGGATGCGGGTTTGAAAATTTTCGGCCCGCGCGCAGCAGCCGCCCGCCTCGAATCATCGAAGGCGTTTGCGAAGGATTTCATGATCCGCCACGGAATTCCCACAGCGGACTACCGCGAATTCACAGACAGCGCGGCGGCCAGGGATTATTGCCGCACCGCAAAATATCCGCTCGTGGTGAAGGCCGATGGACTCGCACTCGGCAAGGGCGTGATCATTGCCGCGAATTTCTCCGAGGCCGACGACGCCTTGCGCCTCTGCATGGATGACCGCGCTTTTGGCGAGGCCGGAAGCCGCGTCGTGATCGAGGAATTCCTCGAAGGCGTCGAATGCTCGATCCACGCCCTCGTGGACGGTTCCACCTATCTTCTTTTCCCCGATTGCCGCGATCACAAAAAAGCCCACGACGGCGACCAGGGGCCCAATACCGGCGGCATGGGCACGATCAGCCCGAGTGGATCAGTGGATGGCACCCTGCGTGCCCACATCCGCACCGAAATCCTCGACCGCTTCATCGCCGGCATCCAAAAAGACAAACTCGATTTCCGTGGCATGCTCTTCCCCGGC
>CAXNGJ010000182.1:0-3886 GCA_964201895.1 Terrimicrobiaceae bacterium | reverse complement strand
CAATCCGCATGGAACCTCGCCGAAGCCTCCCTCAACGAAGGCCGCGCAATGGCATCGCTCCGTTCACTGCAAAAAGCCTCGACGATTTAGAAGTCCCCACCGCATGTGGGCGGGTTGACAAATGGACGAATCAGAATTATCCGTCCATTATGTCCAAACAACTCGCCCTCGACCCAAGCTTCGATAAACAATCTGTTTTTCAATTGCTTGCCAGATTCAACCTCTCCGCAGGCGATCTTGCTGATGTTTTTGCATCCTATCTCACGATTCATCCGCCTAAGGAAAACGACCTCGACTCCCTCCGTGGCGCCTTAAAAAAACGAGGCACGAACAGTCAAATCGAAGTTCTAAAAACAGCCGGACGCTTGCTGACATCCGACGAAATCAAAGCGCGCCTTGGCCTGGCCTCTCGCCAGACCATCCACAATCTCAAGCTCAAGGGAAAGATACTCGCCATCTCGTTTGAAAATCGCAGGGGCGATTACTTCCCCGAATTTCAACTCGATGGAGCAAGCATTCGAGAGTGGATTCCCGAACTTCTCAAACGAATTCCCGATGCCTGGTCGGCCCTGGCCTTCTTGACAGCGCGCCGCACGGACCTTGGAGGAGTCTCGTTTCTCATGCACATCCTGCAAGACTCCTCCAAGACACCGGAAATGCTCGCCGCAGCGGATGCTTATGTCAGTTGAAGACCACGGCCGACCAAATCCTCCGGGTCAGTTCGACATCCGCAAAATTCGTTGGGAACAAGCGATTCCCGTGGACTGGTGGCGCAACCATCCCAAGGCCCACCCTCTCCCTCTAGCATTCACTCAAACTACCGGGCGATTCAGCGGACCCGACCTGCCCTTCGGGGTGCTTTATCTGGGCGCGAATCCAGTGACCTGTTTTTGGGAAAGTGGTCTTGGCCGCGACCTCAACGCCCGAATGCCTGATGATTTGGCCATCAGCGAGTCCGACCTGAAATCCCGTTTCCAATACGGCGTAAAAATCGAACCCAAAGGCCTTCGAATCTTTAACGCGAGCGACTCAGGGGCTCGCAGATCGATCGGCGCGAAAACGGCAGCTTGTTTCTCGGCGGACCACGCCGTCTCCCGGATGTGGGCAAAAACTCTCCACGGCGTCGGCGCAGATGGCATTCTCTACGAATCCACCCGCCGCAGCCCAGGGCTCTGTCTGGCCCTGCTTCAGACGAATGCCTCAAAAGTCAGCTTGTCAAAAGCCCACAAGATTTGCTCGGCATACGATGATGTCAATTTGCTGGCATCGTTGTTTGCCGAGGGTGTGTCGATTATTGGCCGATAGTAGTTTTGAACAACTGGCGAAGATTCCAGGATTGATATTCTCTCACTTGACCAAGTTGCCACGAACCACTCGGAACAGCGGAATCGCAATCAGCATCCCAAGGACAGGCGCCGACAAGTAAATCCAGAGGTGCTCGAGATGACCGGAGACGATGGCCGGCCCGAGCGATCTGGCGGGATTCATCGAGGCTCCGCAAATCGGACCTGCAAAGAGCGCTTCGAGCGCGATGACGGCTCCGACGACAATCCCAGCGGTGATTCCTTTTTCCTTGGCTCCATGGGAGACATTGAGGATCACGAACATCAGAATGCCAGATAAGATCACCTCTAGCACAAAGGACTGCATTGGCGCCCCGGCAGGAAGAGTGGCACCCAGATTTATGTTTTGTGGAAATAAAAGGTGGAGTGTGAGGCTCGCCAGCAATGCGCCTGAGAATTGGGCTGCGAGGTAAATCAAGACAGCGGCAAAGGGAAACAACCCTGCGACGGCAAAGGCAAGGGTCACCGCTGGATTCATGTGTGCGCCCGACACGTCGCCCAGCGAATAAATCATTACCAAAACAATGAGCCCGAATGTGAGTGCCACACCGAGGTGCGTGATGGTTCCTCCAGACTCTGCATTGATAACAATGGCCCCGGTTCCAGCGAAAACCATGGCAAACGTGCCGAGGAGCTCTGCAAAAAACTTGCGGAGTGTGTCGATCTTGCTGGAACTCATTTCACGAGGCATTGCCCCTGACGAAGACCTGCGGCATAGGCTTCGAAGACAAGACGAATTTGATCCCGAACACGGCGGAACTCGCCAAGAACCTCCTCATCGGTTCCCACGGCATGCGCTGGATCGCTAAAGCCCCAATGAAAGCGCCTCACCTGCCCAGGAAACATCGGACAAGCCTGATCGGCGTTGCCACAGACGGTGATGACGGTATCGACAGGTCGGCACAAAAACTCCTCGAGATGCTTCGAGTGGTGTGAGCTGATGTCGATGCCGATTTCGCGCATGACTTCAATCGACTTGGGATGCACATAGCCGGCAGGCTTCGAGCCAGCGCTGGCGACTTCGATGAGGTCGCCCGCAGCAGCCCGCAGGATGCCTTCGGCGATGTGGCTGCGACAGGAATTTCCCGTGCAAAGAATGAGAACAATCGGTTTGGTAATCATTTTCGTATCTTTAAAAAATCAGCAGCACCCTGGACCGGAGCAGCAGCCCTCGGGCTCATTCGAAGGTGCGAGGCAAATATCCTTGGCAAGGCAGTCGGTGTGTTTCGTGCCGAGAGTGATCACTGCCCACTCACCATCAATCGATACGGAATGAACGGGAAACTGGGAAATGAGCCCATCCTCGTATTCCAACTCGACATCAAGGTCATCACCTTGGAAAAGTGGAGCAGCCCGGTCGATGATATCTGCAAGTTTGCCAGCCGGAAGGCGGTGGTCCGTGTCGTCGGCCACCCAGGCCTGGAGGCAAAGAAACGAGGTCTTGCGGAAGGTGGCTCCGCAATCAAAGAAGGTCTTGTCCACACGCCCGACTTCAGTGATGTGGGCGTGCGCGGGGACAAGCCCCTCATCCGGAAGCACAAATCTGAGGTTAAGGGCGGGATTTTGTTTGAGGTACGCGACGAAGGAGCTGGATTTCATGTGAGATATATTTGGTATTTTTGCCAATGAAAGCAAACCTGCTAACACGCTTCGCAGCGCTTCAGGTGAATTTGGTTTGTTTGGATCAGATCGATGCAACGGAAGAATTCGAGAAAGCACGGACAAGCGATCTGGTAAAAGACATTCACCCCGCGCTTTTCACACTGTAGCAAACCCGCGCGCCTCATCACAGCCAGATGCTTGGAGAGTGTCGTGACATCACATCCCGCAAGATTCGTGAGCTCGTTAACACATTTCTCTCCCTGCGTGAGAACATCCATCACCAGCAGGCGCGTAGGGTGAGCCATCGCCTTGACGATGACAGACCTGTCGTGTGCGGTGTTTTTGGCTGATTCCAAATCCATCATTTATTTGGCAAAAATGCCAACTATGATGTGGGGAGTCAATAGCCTTTTTGTTTCCAGCAGAAAAGCTGTGCAAACCTTGAAGCGCTTGTGAGAATTGGCGGCAGATTATGAAATTACTTCCCGTCATCATTTCCTGCGTGACCATGACTGTTCTTTTGAATTCCTGCGCGACTTCGCCGCAGTCGCTGGCACCCGCTGGCATCGCCGCACAGATGGCGAAACAAGGTGTCCCGGCATCGACCCAGAAGCGGGTTCAAGCCGGACGCGTTCTGGACTTTGACGACATCATGAGTCTAGCGAAAGCTGGTGTCTCGGACAAAGCCATTGTGGCCTACCTAAAGAGCACCAAGGCACCCTACAAATTCACCACCGCCCAGCTGGAGCAACTCTCCAATGCCGGCGTGGGTTCGACTCTTGTGAACTACCTTGGACAATCAGTCGGCTACTACGAGGCCTCCAAGCGCAATCAACTCGGCGGAAGCAAGTGGGACAGCCATCCGTATTTCAACGACCCTTTCTTCTGGGGCGACGCCCCGTTTGACTACGGCTTTCCAGGCGAGTGGAGCGATGAAGGTT
>CAXNGJ010000181.1:0-3888 GCA_964201895.1 Terrimicrobiaceae bacterium | reverse complement strand
GCGCAGTGAACTCACGCGCCATGCGGCGACCCATTTCCGTGTGTTGGCATCGATTCCGAACCGCTCGCTGGTCGAGCTGACTTTAGAAACCGGCCGCCGACACCAAATCCGCGTGCAACTCGCCGAAGCCGGGTGCCCGATCATCGGGGACAAGAAATACGGCGCGAAGAGCAATCCCGCGAAGCGTTTGGGCCTGCACTCGAGCGCGCTGCGGTTTCCACACCCCGTGAGCGGCAAGGACATGGTATTCACCTGCCCGCTACCCAAGGAACTCGCGCGCTTGGTTTAACCCGAATTCAGCAGAATTAACCACAGAGGACACAGAGAGCACAGAGGATGAGTTGTTCACACTTCTATAAGCATCTAATGTTTTATGGAGCCTCTAACACCCCCTAAGGCATTCCTGTGATTCATTTAAATCCTGTCATCCTGTTTAAAAAATCGTTTCAGGGTTCTCAGATTAAAAAAAGCCACCCTGCCATGAGAGGCGGGGTGGCTTTTTGTTTCGGAATGGCCCCGTGCTTATCTGCGAGGCGGAGGAGTTGGCTTGGGTTTGTAGTTCAGCGTGTAGGTTTGCTTCTGGACATTGGCTGTCGTTGTTCCTGTCGCCGAGTCGTAGATCGAGCGGTTCAGGTAGATTTTGGCTGTGCCAGTTCCCTTGGGATCGAAGTAGGGATCGCCGGCCGGGACGGCGATATCGAAGGCCACATCGCCGCTGGTGGTGAGGTCGAGATCGTGGTCGATGAACTGGCCCCAGCCGTAGATCCAATCTGAGAGGTTGCGGGAGTTGGGCAGCGTCGTGGTGAGGTCGCACAGCGTGTTGCTGATGAGGCGGGCACTCGGACGCGTGGATCCGGCAGGCGTCGAGAGCCCATCGCTGTAGGCAGCCGAGGCGAAGCGCATGAGGTCGGCTCCGGCAACGCCCCAAGTCGTGTGGCCTGGGTTGTTGAGTTTTCCATCCAGCGTGGGAACGGGGTCCCTTGCGGGAGCGGGCTTGAGGAGGGCGGCGGAGAGAGATCTCTGACTGGACTGCCTCATCGGACACCATACTTGCCGATAATACTTCCTGCATCGGCGTCTCGCTTTCGACATCCAGCGACCTGCTCTTCGAATCCGCACCGATTTCCTCCAGCTCCAGAAAAAATCAAAACCTATGAAAAACAAAATCCTCTTACTCTTCCTCGCCTGCATCTGCATTGCAAACGCGCAGCAACCCCCGCCTCCACCCGACGGTCCGATGGGGCCTGATTCCAGACCTCCCGGTGGCGACAAAATAGGGCGCGCCTTTTTCCCGCCGGAACTTGTCATGCGGAATCAGAAGGCCATCAACCTCACGCCCGAGCAACAAAGCACGATCCGCGAGGAAATGCGGAAAGCCATGCCGCGCTTCACCGAGTTGCAGTGGCAATTGAGTGCGGAGGAAGAGACCCTCGAGTCGCTGGTTCGCGCCGATGCCCCTGACGAAAAACAACTTCTGGCCCAGTTCGACAAGTTGATGCTCGTGGAGTCCGAGCTGAAGCGCGTTCGATTCGCTCTCCTTGTGCGATTGAGGGCGATCCTCACGCCAGAGCAGCAAAACAAGCTTGAGGAGCTAAAAAAACAGGACCGCCCGGGTGATCACGGCCAACGCCCGCAACCGCGTGGCGACGCGCCGTGAGGTAAACTTCACTTTCTCGGCTCGCGCCAAAGCCCGTGTGTTCTTGGAAGGGCAGCGGCCCAACGATATCTCGCCAAACGAATCGACTGGAGCCCCCGGCGCCTCGTCAGCAGCAGTGATGCGATTTACTCTTCCTTTTGCATCATTGGGCATTTGTTTTTGCCCATGTAGTTTTTCATTTGGACGACCATTTTCTCCATTTCGGAGTGTTGGGCTGTTTGTTGTTGGATCAGGAGGAGGAGGGTTGCCTCGATGAGTTGGTTTTTTTGGTCTTCCGGCGCGGATTTCATTTTCTCGGCTTGAGCGGCCAGTTCCGCGTCCTGGGTTTTGAGGAGTTTTAAAAAATCCTCATGCATTTTAACCATGTCCGCGCACCACTTTGGCATTTCAGCCGTTGGTGCGTGCTCCGAAGCCTGCGTTGTTTGGGATGTGCAGCATAGTATCGAGAGGGCGATGAGCGCTGCGGCAAGGAGCGGAATTTTTTGGATCGGCTTCATATGTTTGATGACCGCGCGTGTTGGAGCGCGATGATCAAAACTGGCCGGTGCATGACTATGTCTCCATGGGGTGATGACCCTGTTTTTGGAGGTGCCGTGCGAAGCGCTTGTTCAGCGGAGGATGTTGAACCCTCAGGGGGTTACTCGCCGTCCCAGAGGAAATGTTCGAGGCGGAGTTGTTTGATGCGGTTTTTGGCTTCGAGGGAACGGGGGCCATCGGTTGCAGCGAGGGTTTCGTAAACGCGGATGGCTTCGGGCCATTTCTGGGTGGACTCGAGGATGCGGGCAGCTGCGAATCCGGCTTTGTAAAACCAGAAGAACTCGCTGGGGGCCTGTGCGGTAGGTTTGAAGACATCGTAGTAGGTGGCGACGGCGATGTTGAGGTCGCCGGTTTTTTCGAGGGCGGTGCCGATGCGGGTCAGGGCCTCGTTGCGCCAAGCGGGGTTGGTGGGGTGCTCGGCTGCGATTTGTTTCCAGACTTCAATCGCGGCACGGTAGTTGGCGGGGTCTGTGTCCCCGAGGGAGTAGAGGTTTTTGCCTTTTTCGATCAGCGCGGTAGCTCGGGTGTCGGAAGAGGGATTTGAGGATAGGATTTTGTCGAGGACGAGATTTGCCTCGAGTGGTTTGCCTTGGGCGGCGATGAGCGAGGCTTGTTCCAGACGGGCCTGTGCTGCGAGTGAGCCGTTGCCGCTGGCGACTTCCTCGAACAGCAAAATGGCATCGTCGGGTGCTGTGGTCGAGGGTATGCGGGAAACGGATTGTGCGGCGAGGAATAGGGCGGGTTCGTCGTATTCGCTGTCGGGAAATTTTCGGGCAAGGGTTTCGAGTTCGACACGGGCCGCGGCGAAGTCCCCCTGGCGGTAGAGAAGTTCGCCGAGCTTCATTCTTACGGATGCCTCAGGGTCGGTGTTCTGATAGGCGCCGAGAAAGGTGCGCGCCGCGGCGATCGCCTTTTCGGTGTTGGCGGGGTTGCCATCATCGGTGAGGAAAACCTTGAGCGCGGCTTCGCGCGCGGGTTCGGTCTGGGTGGAAACGCGCCGGAGTTCAGCGTCCGCCCCAGGGTAGTCAATTTGCTGGTATTTCCATTCGGCGAGGGCAAGGCGTGCGCGGGATGCGATACCTGGAACGGGCGATCTTGCGAGGGCTTGGAGGGTGGACTCGGTGCGGGGATCGCCTTGGCGGGCTAGGTGGAAGGCCTCCTGCATTCGGAAGGCTGGAATACGGGGACTGGACGGGAAATTTTTTTCCAGTTCCGCAAGGGCTGAATTTGGCGTGATCCCGGCGAAAAGTTGGCAAAGGGCGGCATTGAAAAGGGCGGACTCGGTAAGATCGGAATTTACGGCAGCGGATGTGAAGGCGGCTGAAGCAGCCGCATGGTCGCCTTTCCGCGAGAGGGCGAGCCCGCGCAGGAAATCCGTGTGGGGCGAGGAGCCTGCGGGCGGGAGGAGTGAGAGGGCCTCGTCGTTCCGGTTGAAACGAATGCGCAGAGCGGCAAGTTCGAAGAGCGTTTCCTGCGCAAGAGGGTTCGATGCGGGGTCCGATGCAAGGAGTTCCAGAAGGGTGAGGGCGTTGTCTGGCGACTTTAGGCGGGCGTCGAAACGGGCGAGGTAGTAGGTGGCGAGCTTTTGACGCAGGTTAGGCTCCGGATCGCTCGACCAGCGTTTGAGTTCGCTCGAGGATGGGCTTGTCGCGCCAGAGTAGATTTCATCGAGTGAAGCGAAGACCTCCTTGAGG
>CAXNGJ010000180.1:0-3897 GCA_964201895.1 Terrimicrobiaceae bacterium | reverse complement strand
TCGCCTTCTACGACGCCCGAGCCTTCTCCAAGGCCGAGGGACAAACCCATCCGCTCGACGATGAGCGCTTCACCGGCGCCAGCATTCTGTTCTCCGGCTCCAACTTCGGCTGCGGCAGCTCCCGCGAGCACGCCCCGCAGGCCCTCTACCGCTTCGGCATCCGCGCCATCATCGCAGAAAGCTTCGCCGAGATTTTCTTTGGAAATTCCATCACCCTCGGCATGCCCTGCGTTGTGATGACCGGTGAGGATATCCGCTCCGTGGCGAAACTCATCGAGTCCGACCCCGCCGCGCTCCTCACCCTCGACCTCACTGAGAAAAAACTCTCCATCGCCGACATGGACTTCCCCATCACCATCGCCCCACACGCCCACGAGGCGCTTGTGACCGGTAAATGGGACGCCATCGCCGACCTCCTCGAAGGCATCGACGCCGTGCGCACCCGCGCCGCGACCCTGCCCTACATGGCGGCATAAGGCGTCGGTTGGTTGCAAGGATTCAGACAGAGTCTACGCCTTGCGGCTATTCTTTTGGATTCCCAATTCGTTCGGAGCCTTGGTAAGAAAGCGCCAGGACATCGGCGAGCGGCATGGCTTTTCCGTATAAAAAGCCCTGTACGAAGCGGCAGTTGGTGTGGCGGAGGAATTCGACTTGCTCGGATGTCTCGACGCCTTCGCACATGGGGCTGTAGCCCAGCTCGTGGCAGAGTGTGATGAGGCTTGGCAAGAGGATGCGTGACTTGCTCTGCTGGGCGGTCAGTTCGGACAAAAAGGCTTTGTCAGATTTCCAGTAGGCAATAACATGTGGAAAGGACCCCTTTTCCGCTTAGGGGAAAAAATGCTTGATGGGTCATCCTCAGTAGTTACAATTTTTATTTTATGAAAATTTCTTACCTTTTGTCGCGGCTTTGCCTGCTGTTCTCGGCGGCAGTTCTTTCTTCCAGTCCAGCCCATGCGGCTGATAAGAAAAAACCCAATATCCTTGTGCTCTGGGGTGACGATATTGGCCAGTTCAATGTGAGTGCGATTAATCGCGGCATGATGGGCTACAAGACGCCAAATATCGACCGAATCGCCAGCGAAGGAGCCTATTTCACGGATTGGTATGGGCAGCAATCCTGCACGGCAGGACGCGCTGCCTTCATTACAGGCCAGTCGCCAATCCGCACCGGTCTGACGAAAGTGGGTCTCCCTGGCACGCCCGAGGGTTTGAGCCAAGAAGACCCGACTCTCGCAGTCCTGCTCAAGGCTCAGGGCTATGTGACCGGTCAGTTCGGGAAAAACCACCTTGGTGACCGCGACAGCATGCTTCCGACAGCGAACGGCTTCGACGAGTTTTTTGGGAACCTTTATCATCTTAATGCCGAAGAAGAGCCGGAGCATCCTGATTACCCAAAGAATCCAGATTTCAGAAAGAAATTTGGCCCGCGCGGAGTGATCCATAGCTTTGCTGATGGACGGATCAATGACACAGGCCCGCTTACCAAAAAGCGTATGGAGACGATCGATGAGGAGGTCAACGAAAAAGCCTTGGCCTTCATGGAGCGCGCGGCCAAGGACGATAAGCCGTTCTTCATTTGGTGGAATTCCACGCGCATGCACATCTTTACGCATTTGAAAGAGGAGTCGCAGGGCAAGACCGGGCTTGGCATTTATGCGGACGGCATGGTCGAGCACGACGGCCATGTCGGGCAGATCCTCGCAAAACTCAAGGAGCTTGGTCTTGAGGAAAATACGATTGTGGTCTATTCGAGTGATAATGGAGCCGAAGCCTTCACATGGCCAGATGGCGGCACCACCATGTTCCGCGGCGAGAAAAATACGCAGTGGGAGGGCGGCTACCGTGTGCCGGCCTTCATCCGCTGGCCCGGAGTGATCCAGCCAGGCACCGTGATCAACGACATTTCCGCCCATGAAGACATGCTCCCCACCTTCGTTGCTGCTGCGGGAAATCCGGGCATCAAGGAACAACTCTTGAACGGAACGAAAATCGGCAACCGATCCTATAAAGTGCATCTCGATGGCTACAATCTCATTCCTGCGCTTCAAGGCAAAGAGGCTTGGCCCCGCCGCGAGTTCCTCTACTGGACGGACGACGGCAGCGTGGCAGCGTTCCGTTACGAAAACTGGAAAATCTCTTTCCTGCAGCAAAATGCTGTAGGCATGGCAGTTTGGCAGAAACCTTTCGAGCAATTGCGTGCGCCAGTCGTCACCAACCTTCGCATGGATCCCTTCGAGTTGGCTCAGACCATTGGTATGGGTTACCAGCGTTGGTATTTGGAGCACATGTTCATCATTGCTCCCTCTGCAACCTATGTCGGCAAATGGATTCAAAGTCTTAAGGATTTTCCACCGCGCCAGCGGCCCGGCAGCTTCAATCTTGACCGTGTGATGGAAGCTGTGACGAATATCCAGCAGTAAACATGACGCCTGCACTGCGATACCACCTTGTTGTAGTCATTATTCTTGCTACAAGCGGGTTGGCTATTTCTGCGGAAGTGGAGGCTTCTGGCAATGTTCAGGCCTCAACGGCGCTTCGCATTCGCTCGTGGGTGGATGACAATATCGAGAGCCCACTCGAGCCTTTTGAGTTAGTTCCTGGCAAGCCTGCTTCCGACTGGGCCTTCACACTGGAGCCTTATGGTTGGCTTCCAGCGTTCGACTCCAACCTGTCAATCAAAAGCTTCCCGGCCATCGGTTTTAGGTTGTCTCCGATCCAAGTCCTGCAAAAGCTTGACTGGGGCATTTTCATGGCCGGTGAGGCTCGCAAGGGCCGATGGGGTGTTTTGGCGGACGGGATGTATGCTCAATTCTCCGCCGAAGGAACGGCGCAAAGCTCTCTCTACCAATCGTCTTCCGTGCAGTTTCAGCAAAGTATCGCGTCACTCGCCCTCGCTTTCCGAGTCATCGATAACAAATCCGGCTATCTCGACCTCTACGCAGGCGGTCGCGCCTATTACCTCGGGGTAGATGCTTCGGCCCAGACTGATAGTGCTGGAATCCAGCGTATTGCCGAGGCGGGCACCGACCGGATTGCCTCCGCCCTGTCGCAACGCGCTTCGGAACTCATCAGGGAAAACGCAGGCATCGCGGCAGATGCCTTGGCCGACCGTCTGAAATCGGAGATTTCCGCCCGTGCACTCGACCGGATCGCTGAAAATCCGCCCGAGATCAAAGACTTGATCAAACTCAAAAGACGGATAGAGGGCCTTGATCCCAACCTGCCCGCCATTCAGGAATACCTGCGCGCTCTAGCCCAGGCAAAAGCCGCTCAAGCCGCAGGCAAGCTCACGCCCGCTCTGCAGCAGAAGGTAGCCGCAGCCAAGCAGAACTTCGCAGACGAAACGGCCCGTCGCCTCGAGGATCAATTGCCCCGTCAAGTTGCCAAAAGCCAATGGTGGATCGACCCAATCATCGGCCTCCGTGCACAATGGAACTTTACGCATTGGCTTTATCTGAATACCCAAGCCGACGTCGGCGGCTTTGGAGCTGGCTCGCAACTTGCGTGGTTTGTCCAATCTGCCTTAGGGGTTAACATCACACGCAACACTTCGCTGGAGATCGGTTATCGTTACCTCTACTTTAATTATGTCGGTAGCCAGCTGAGCCTGGAATCCAACCTGCCCGGCATTTATTCCGGTGTCTCTTTCCGTTTCTGAAATCCTTGGTCTGCGGAAGCGGCTTTCTTCATAGCTCTGGACACCGCAAACCCATAGACTAAATTGCACCAGTGACACGCCAGCTCATTTTTCTTGGAGCAGTTCTTTCCCTTGCTGCTTGCCGCCCAGCGTCCAATCCGCCCAGTGGCATGGTTCTGATACCTGGAGGGGAATTTCTGATGGGCTCGGATGCCGATTATGGGTTTCCCAATGAGCGACCAGCTCATCGCGCGAAGGTG
>CAXNGJ010000179.1:0-3916 GCA_964201895.1 Terrimicrobiaceae bacterium | reverse complement strand
ACGGAACGCAGCAGCCGCGCGTTTCGACGGCCTGGTGGTAATTGCGAGGGGCATACACCCGATCCCATTCCGAACTCGGCCGTGAAAACCCTCTGCGCCAATGGTACTGTGTCTTAAGGCACGGGAGAGTAGGTCGCTGCCAGGCCTTCAAAACGCGAGGCCGGTCCGCAAAAGCGAATGTCACTCTGAACGATCCAAAGTTCATCCGCGATCTCGCGCGATGGATGATCGACCTTATTGCAATGTTTGAAAAGTTTCGACAGCCGGCGGCCTGTTAACCGGCCTTCCGGCTTTTTCTTTGTCGGATCTTATTTGACGATATTGACGCGGGGTGGAGCAGCCCGGTAGCTCGTCAGGCTCATAACCTGAAGGTCAGAGGTTCAAATCCTCTCCCCGCAACCAATTTCTTGATATCGTTTTATTAGAAATTTTCAGCCCGATAAAATTCCTCCCAATCGGGCTCCGTCACAAATCTGTGACAACCATTCTTATCCTTATGGTTTTGAGTTGTTTGGAGTAAGGTTGGAAAAATTGCGCCTTCCATGCACTCCTCTCAGTGATGGAAATTTTGGAATCCTGGTGGGCGCCATTACGCTCGATGTGGCCACGGCTGCCGGAATGGAGAACACCTATGGGGCACAGATTATGGATCCCTTCTTCTTGGATCGCTCAGCAACTTACATCTTTTCCTTCGCTTCCAAAGACGCCTAAGCGTTCCTCAGTGGGGATTTTGTTCACGCCTTCTGGAATGTAGTGATATTGAAGCGCTCTCCGGCGAAGACCTGAGAGATTGTGAGGCGTGCCGTGCGGGAGGAGACCATCGAAAAAGAGCAATCCTCCAGGCTTCAGTGGCGCGGCAACGGAATGCCGCCCCAAAACAAAGTTATCGCAAATCTGCTAGTCGCGGCGTTTAAAATGAACGATTGGGTCCTTGTGAAGGCACGGCAAAAGCTGCATGCAACCATTGGCCACCGTTGCCTCGTCCAACGCAATCCAGACTCCGACAATCGGCGTGCCCATGGGATAGTTGAAGAAAGCGTGGTCTTGATGCCATGGCTCGAAATCAACAAAGCGGTCGAGCTTGCGCACAGAGTCCATGCGTTGGTCCGCGTTCATGGTCTCGAGAGTGTCTTTCGCGGCAGCCTCGAAAAGGATATGCGGTAAATCTGGCCTCCCTCCCATGATGAGACTGACCAGTCCATTCATGGCGTCGGAGACCTCACGCTCGGAAAAGGCGCGGCGGACGGACAAGTAGCCATGTTTGTGAAAAAATCCGATCTCGGCGGAGCCGATGTTATGGAGTGTTTCAACGGAAAATGCCTCAGTCTCCGGAGAGTAGTCCATCGGCGGGCGCGCACTATCGCGAGCATGGACTCCGCCGTTTGAAAGGATACATGTCTCCCGGTGGAATGTTCTGGATGGCGTTTTGAGCAGAATTCTTTTGCGGAGTCGGCAACAAAGCACCGCTACACTCGCAGAGACTTGGCTGGCGACCGTCCTCGCCGATTTAATTAACCAGCACGAGGAGGAGTCTGGTTCGGTGGGAAAAAATGGCGTTGATCGCCACCATCGTGAGGTCATCGAGCAAATCATGGAATCTATTCGCCTAAATCCCGGCGCCGCCTCCAGCATCGCACACATGGCGCGCGAAGCCGGTTACAGTGCAGATCACTTTTCCCGAGCATTTTTTCAAGTCTCTGGAGAGCGCCCTCAAGCCTTTGTCATCCGATATAAAATCGAGCGCGCCTGCACTCTGCTTTAGGAGACCAGTATGTCGATCGGTATGGTGGCCGATGCCTTGGGGATTCGCGACATCTTCTATTTTTCACGCCAGTTTCGGGCGCATATGGGATTGGCGCCTCTGGCCTACCGACGGGGCGGATGATTTCCTGTGCGCCGCTCGTGAATTCTTGATTTACGGGTTGTGCTATGGTTTTCCGGCGTTCATGAGAAGTCTGACCCGTGGCCGCGTCACCAAACTGGAGCGGATGTCAAAATAATCACCTGAACAGGAGTTGCGGGTTTTCGTGAGCAGTCGATGGTTGCGGGGGGCTAATTTTGGTCTTGATGGATTGCCACGCTTTTGGGGATGACCGGGAATGGGTTTGTTGGCAGGCGGTCGACAACCCAGTCGTTGATGTGATCCCATGTTGAAAACAACACGGTGCAGGGCGCCTGCCATTTGCTTTGGTCGGCAAGAATGATTCGGCGCTTGGCACGGGCGATGATGTTTTTTTTGATTTCGGTTTCGGTCAACTCCGTGGTCCAACTGCCTTCGGAATTTAGACCCGTGGCGCCGACGAGGGCAAAGTCGAATTGAAGATTTGCAAAGGCGTTGACGGCAGTGCCTCCGATGAGGGCGCCGCTGACTTTGCGCAATTCCCCGCCGATGCAGATAATGTTGGCTTCGGCATGGGAGCACGCAGCGACTAAGGCGATGGAGTGCGTAATCAAGCGGATGTCCGCGCGACGCATGAGCAACTTTCCCGCTTCCAAACAGGTAGAGCCGGCATCAACAAAAACGTTGGAACCGGCGGGGATGAGCTCGTTGGCTTTTGCTGCGATGAATTTCTTTTCGGCATGTTGGCGTTGCTGGCGCTCATCAAAGGAAATTTCTGCGCGGGCATACAGGGGATCAAGGACGCCGCCATGCACGCGGATCAGATCGCCCGCTCGCTCGAGTTCGCTCAAATCTCGGCGCAGCGTGGCTGGCGAGACACGAAACAGATTTTGGAGTTCCGCAAAACTGAGGCGTTGCTTCTCCCTCACGATTTTTCGAATCGAGTTATGTCTTTCTTGAGCGAACATTGTTGTTTGTTATGACTTTGATAGATAAACTGATCAGTCCCAATTTTATGACTGCGAAATTCAAGTCTATAGCAGCAGCTCAGTATCCCCATATAGCACGTCTTGAGGAGAAGGAAGACCTTATTCCCTATTCTTTTGATGGCACGGCGACATTTCAGACCATGCCGGATCTCGTGCTATTTCCGACCAGCACGGAAGAGGTGGCTGGACTGGTGAAAATCGCTGGGGAATGCAGTGTGCCAGTGGTCACGCGCGGTTCGGGCACGGGATTGAGCGGCGGGAGTATTCCTGTGGCGGGTAGCGTGGTTCTGTGCCTCTCGAAAATGAACCGCATTCTGGAGGTGGATGAAAAAAACCTCACTCTGCTCGCTGAGGCAGGTGCCATCACGCTCGAAGTGGCTACGGCTGCCGAAAGGGCCGGGCTGTTCTATCCCCCGGACCCAGGCTCGATGAAAATCTCAACGATCGGCGGCAATGTCGCGGAAAACTCCGGCGGACTGCGCGGGCTGAAGTATGGCGTGACAAAAGATTATGTCATGGGCCTGGAAGTCGTGCTGGCCTCGGGAGATGTCATTTTCACAGGCAACAAATGCGTGAAGGATGTTGCCGGATACTCGCTCCGGGACCTCTTCATCGGCTCCGAGGGGACGCTCGGCATTGTCACAAAGGTCCTGCTCAAACTTATTCCGAAACCCGCCACGAGGCGCACGCTCATGGCTGTCTTTGGCACAATGGAGAGCGCTGCCGAGACGGTCTCGGCCATCATTGCCGCGAAGATCATTCCCTGCACGCTGGAGTTCCTCGACGCGGTGACGATCAATTGCGTGGAGGATTTTGCCAAGGTTGGCCTTCCCCGCGATGCGGCGGCAATTTTGTTGATTGAGACAGACGGCCACGCTGCCGCAGTCGCTGAGGAGGCGGACCGCATGGCCGAACTCGCCCGGCAGCATGGGGCGACCTCTGTGCAAGTCGCCGAAACCGCTGAACAAGCTGCAGCCTTGGCTACAGCACGCCGCGCGGCATTTTCATCGCTCGCTCGCGTCGCGCCGACGACCATCCTCGAGGATGCCACGGTTCCCCGTAGTGAGTTGGCGAAAATGATCCGCTT
>CAXNGJ010000178.1:0-3916 GCA_964201895.1 Terrimicrobiaceae bacterium | reverse complement strand
GCATCGTCTCACGACTCAGACGGATGGCCCGGGCGATGCCTCGGAGGTCGCCTTTCACGAGAGTGATGCCGGCACTTTGGATGGCAACATCGGTTCCATTTCCCATGGCAATCCCGACGTGCGCCTCGCTGAGCGCAGGAGCGTCATTGATGCCATCCCCCGCCATGGCCACGCATTGCCCGTCGGCGCGAAGTTTTTTGATGAAAGCCGCCTTGGCGAGGGGTTCGATGCCCGACTCGAAAGAATCCAGCCCGAGTTGCCGGGCGACAGCGGCAGCTGTGCGTTCGTTATCACCCGTGAGCATCGTGATTTTCAAGCCCAACGCATGAAGATCCGCCAATGCGGCGGCGCTTGTTGCTTTGATGGGATCGAAGACAGCGATCAACCCATAGGCCATTCCGTCGCCACCGATAAAGAGAACCGATTTACCGTCCTCTTGGAGCTTTGCCGCCAGAGTTTCCAAATTGTCGAGGCCTGTGATGTTTTCGATCCTCAAAAACTCGGCCTTTCCGACCACAATTCTGCGGCCCGCAACATCCCCGAGCACGCCGCCTCCGGCCACAGCGCGGAAGTTGCTGGTTGGCAGAAGAGCAATATCCTTCGCTCCTCGGACAACGGCATCCGCAAGCGGATGCTCGCTGCCTTGCTCGAGGGATGCGGCCAGCTGGAGCACTTCTTTTGCATCCCGACCATCCACTGGGATTATGTCCACAAGCCGGGGGCGGCCCTCGGTGAGAGTGCCGGTTTTATCCACCACCAGCGTCGTGACTTTTTCCAACTCTTGGAGTGTAGCGGCATCCTTCACCAGCACGCCCTCGCGGGCGCCACGGCCCACCGCGACCATGATGGACATCGGCGTGGCGAGGCCGAGAGCACACGGGCACGCAATGATCAGGACGGCCACGGCATTCACGATGGCATGGACGAGTCTGGGCTCTGGGCCAACCCAGATCCACGCCAGGAAAGTAAGAATCGAAACCGCCAGCACGACTGGAACAAAAATTCCGGCCACTTTATCGGCAAGGCCCTGAATCGGGGCCCGTGTGCGCTGCGCATCGGCGACCATTTGCACAATACGGCCGAGCAGGGTGCCTGAGCCGACTCGCTCCGCGCGCATGACGAATGTCCCGGAGCCGTTCAGAGTGCCTGCAGAAACCTTGTCGCCTGTGTTTTTTTCAATCGGCAACGACTCGCCAGTGATCATCGACTCATCGACGCTTGAATGCCCTTCGATGAGCACGCCATCGACCGGCACGCTGTCGCCCGGCACCACGCGCAACCGGTCGCCCGCCTGAACTTGGGCGAGGGGAATTTCACAATCTCCGGCATACGTGAGCTTCCGCGCAACCGGCGGGGCGAGATTGAGCAGGGCTCGAATCGCACCTCCAGTCCTGCCGCGCGCACGCAGTTCGAGTACTTGGCCGAGGAGGACAAGCGCAATGATCACAGCTGCGGATTCAAAGTAGACAGGTGCCTTGCCGCCATGCCGCAACGAATGGGGAAAAAAATCCGGAACCAGCATGGCAGCGGCGCTCATGAGAAATGCCGCACCCACTCCAAGCGAAATGAGGGTGAACATATTCCAATGCCCGCTTGAAACCGAGCGCCCCCCACGGAGAAAAAACGGGAAACCACACCAGCACACGACAGGCACAGACAGGAGGAACTGCAACCAGCGCGACATGTCACTATCGCCGAAGGCTGCCGTTGCAGGAACAAGGTGTGCCATCGCCAAAAGAAACACAGGCAACCCAAAGAGGACGGACACCACAAAGCGCCGCGTCATATCGTCCACTTCCCCGCTCCCGGAATCCTCCCCCGTCGCATCGAGTGGCTCGAGTGCCATGCCGCACTTTGGACAGTCCCCAGGCCCCTCCTGACGCACTTCAGGATGCATCGGACAGGTGTAGATGGCATTTTGAGGGATGGGTGGTTCCTCAGCCGAAGGCTTCAAAAACCTTTGTCTGCAATGATCGCAACAAAAGTAGAACACCTCTCCCCCGCGCTCTCCGCGAAGTCCGGTGGATTCGTCCACCTCCATGCCGCAGACCGGATCTCTTGCCATTTCAGGAATACTTGGTGATCGTCCCTGCAAAAGCGAGGCCAGGATTACCTTTTAGCGCTGCAGCATCGTTCGTTCCTGAAGTTCCACTTGGCGCTTCTGGAGCGAAGCCTCCACGGCGGTTTGAAGCTCTTTTCGAGTGAATGGCTTCAGGATGTATTCAAAAGGCCCCGCAAAAACCGAGCGCTTCATGGTTTTTTCATCCGCGTGGGCGGTCAGAAAAACAACCGGCGTACCAGTCCGCCCTCGAATCGCCACGGCGGCGGTGATGCCGTCGAGTACGCCTTTCAGAGTTATATCCATGAAGACGACATCCGGCTGCAATTCCCCTGCGGCGCGGACGACATCCTCGGCGGTGTCGGTGATCCCCACCACTTCGTAGCCAAGCGAGACAAGTTCGCTTTTCAGTGCGGTGGCGGTGATCGCCTCGTCCTCGGCGATCAAAATGCGTGTCGGTTCCATATTAGGAATTTCGTCCAGCAGGAGTGCTTTTCAAGGTGGCCTCAAGGGAAAACCCCACCACCACGCGAGTTCCTCCTTCAGGATTGTTGGCAAATTCGGCTTCCCCGCGAATCTGTCTTGCGAGTGCGTGCACGAGGTTCGTGCCCATCCGTCCACTTTTCAGGGTGTCGAAGTTCACGGGGAGGCCGACTCCGTTGTCACTCACGACCATGGTATTTCTGGCGCCGGCGTGGAGTTCCACACTGATGCTGCCGGTCTTGCGGCCGGTGAACGCGTGTTTAAGCGAATTAAGAATTAACTCGGTGGCGAGTAAACCGAGCACCTGTGAAGTGTCCACATCCAACTCCAGTGGCCCGATTTTTTTCTCCAGAGTGAGTTGGCATCCCGCCGGGGTGTGGGAATGCAGAAGCGTCTCCGCGATTTCAGCAAGATTCTTTCCGAATTCAATTCTTTGCAGGTTCCCCGAGGTGTAGAGCTGCTCGTGGAGGCGGGCCATGAATTGGATTCTCTCGCGACACTCGGAAAAAATCTCTGCCGCCTCGGCATCCTTCAATTTCGATGCCTGTAGCAAGAGTAGGCTGGATATGATTTGCAGGTTGTTTTTCACCCGGTGGTGAATCTCTTTTAAAAGATTCTCCTTCTCCTCCAGATTGGCGCGGTTTTTTTTATCTACCTCGTGATGTCTGTATAGGCCGCGCAGAATCACGGTCAGCGCCAGCACGACGATGGCCATAGCCAAAGCGCCGCTGGCCACCATCGCATACATGAGCCGATCGGATTCAATCCTTCTCTCCAGAATGCGTCTGTGCAGGATTTGATGCTGTTCGGCCACGAAATCCTGAAATGCCGCTGTGATCTGCTGCATGACCAGATCGCCCTTGCGATGGATCGGATTCTGCCCACCCGATCCGCTCTCGTAGGCCAAGTGGGACTCGTTAAGCAGCTCCAACCAACGATGAATCAGACCGCCGATCCGATAGAGCGTATTGAGCATTTGCTCATCACCCGCAGCCGTCCCAATAAGATTCGCAAAGCGCTCGTCCATGATTGCAGCAGACTTTTTGAGATATTCATCACGCTTCGCAGAATTGCCTGTTATGACATAGCTGCGCAGTGCTGATTCAGCCTCCCTGAGTTCGAGTTGGACATTCTTCGCCAGATCAAGCTGACCGTGTTTCAGATCAACCCAGACGATCGAATCGAGAAGATTTCGGCTGGTCATGAGGGAAAACCAACTGTCCGCCGCAAAAAGAAGCATCAAGACTGCGAATGCCGCAGTCGCGACGGCCTCGAGCCTCTTTTTGGGAATCTTCGGAACAAACTCTCTCATTCGGATGCTTGGTGTTTACACAAAACATCCGCCATGCGGGAGAGATCGCAAATCCGCCGGCC
>CAXNGJ010000177.1:0-3958 GCA_964201895.1 Terrimicrobiaceae bacterium | reverse complement strand
GATCGACAGAAGCGAGTCTTGGCCGCGCAGGGCTTGGCTTTCCACAGGCACACCGAGCACAGGCAGGTGCGTGTGCGCGGCGATCATTCCCGGCAGGTGCGCCGCTCCGCCCGCTCCAGCGATGATGCAACGCAGTCCACGCTCGCTCGCCGACTTTGCATAGATCGCAAGCAGGTCGGGGGTGCGGTGTGCGGAGACGATGCGGCACTCGTGCTCGATACCGAGCTTGTCGAGTAGCAACGAGGTTTCTTTCATGGTGCCCCAGTCCGAGCGACTGCCCATGACAACACCAACGATAGGCGGAGATTTTTTAGACTTTTTCGATTTCATTTTATTCAACACGCAGAGCCTGCGTTGAGTTTTTTGACTTGGCAATCCGGCATAGGCCCGTTTGCGAATCAAAAAGTAAAAGGCCGGGCGGAACAGCGTTCCACCCGGCCTTAATGATCGTCGTTATTTGGACGTTCCGATTTTGCTCGGAGCAGGTGCCGGTTTCGGCTTGCTGGCGCAAGCGCCCAATCCAAGAGCTGCGATCGCGAGAGCTGCCACGGCAGCGATAGTTGCGAATTTCATGATAATTTTTCCCCCTCCTTTCCAGGCTTGTTGCCTTCCTCAACTTGCCACAAAGTCGGACGCTGACAACATTATTCAGACTTTTCCTTATCGGGCCGAATCGGTTCTTTTCACAAAAGTCCTGCGAGTTTATAAAGAGATATGACGATTGAGACAATGTCGTTGCCCGCATTCACAGTTCTGGAGCTGACGGGCGAGATCGACCTGCACTCCTCTGGCCCGCTCAGAAGCGCGTTGAAGGAGTGTTCTGATGCCCAGACGCCTGTGCTTTTGATTGATTTCAAGCGGGTCGGCTATATCGACTCCAGCGGCCTCGCGATTCTCATCGAATACCTCAAGGCTGCCGCAAAATTCGACGGCAAGTTGGCGCTTTTCGGACTCGAGAAAAAAGTGGCTACGCTTTTCGAGTTGGTCCGTTTGGATCAATTATTCGTTATTGCCGACGATCAGGAGGGGGCGCTTTCCCGGTTGGGAGTTTCTCGATGAGTTCGCTTCTTGAAGTCAGCGTTGGACTCTCCAGTGCGCCCTATAAAGTCCTCATCGGTGCCGGGGCGATTTCTTCTTGTGGGGAGTTGATTTCGCGCGTTTTGAAGCCTAGCCGCTGCGTGGTGGTGACGGATTCGAATGTCGCCCCGCTTTATGCCGACGCAGTCGAGATTTCCCTCTCACATGCCGGATTCCAGCCTGTGCGCGTCACGGTTCCTGCAGGCGAGTCCTCCAAGTCGCTCACACAGCTTGGTGTGATCTGCGACGCCATGATCGAAGCAGGTCTCGACCGTTCGTCGCTGCTCGTTGCGCTTGGCGGCGGAGTTGTCGGAGACTTGGCAGGCTTTGCGGCCGCCGTTTATTATCGTGGCATCCCCTATATTCAAATTCCCACCACCATTGTTTCGCAGGTGGATAGCTCGGTTGGCGGAAAGACAGGAGTCAATGCCGAAGGAGGAAAGAATCTCATTGGATCCTTCCATCAGCCACGGCTTGTGATTGCGGATACCGACACGTTGCGCAGTCTGCCAGAGCGCGAATTCAACGAGGGTTTTGCGGAGGTCATCAAACACGCGGCGATTCGTGATCCTTCCATGCTCGATGCTCTTGATGACCTCCCCGCCCTCATCGCGCGAAATGTCGCCATCAAAGCCGCCATCGTTGCAGAGGATGAATTCGAAACAAAGGGCCTCCGCGCCTTGCTGAATTTCGGACACACGATCGGGCATGGTATCGAGGCCGCGGCAGGGTATGGAAAGTTTCTCCACGGCGAAGCGATCAGCTTGGGGCTTCTGGCGGCTTGCCGGCTTTCGGTGGAAAAATCCGGACTGCCTGAAGAAGATGCCGCAAGGATCTCGTCGTCGCTTGGTATTTACAAACTTCCCTTGCGCCTCGAAGCCTCGATTGAAACCGATGCCATTTTTTCCTCGCTGAAGAAGGATAAAAAATTTGCTGCTGGGAGTATTCGTTTTGTCCTTCTTCGCAAATTAGGTGATGCCTTCGTATCCGATGCGGTGACAGAGGCGGATATTCGTCGCGCTATCGAAGGACTTCGCTGAGGGCGCATTTTTTTTGAAAATGCCTGAAGGCTTGCCCTTCTCTGGCTGAAAATGCCAGACTCTACCCATGCGTGTCCTCCCTCGTTTTGTTTTGTTTTGCGCCCTCATGTCGTTTGTTCCTCTCCATGCGCAGGAGCGGGATGGAAATACGATCATTCAAATTCCCGGGATTGCTTTGGTAAAGCCTCAGCCTTGGTCGAAGCCAGCTGATGCGGAAGTTGTGAAATTCAGCGCATTCACGGATCGCACGGCAAGGGGATCAGCTGGCGCGGGGTATTTTATTCTTCGCTTGCCTAGTGGCAAAGACACCCAGGTTCCCTCCGCCCGTGTCGTGAAGCTTGTTCTCAAGCCAAAAACCACTAACGAGCTCATCGAGAATTCGCAGCGCAGGGAACTTCAAAAATGCATCGATGAAATCAAGTCAGCCATCGCCGCCGTGCCTGCATCCGGGACCGCCCTTGCCGACTACCTCAAACCATTACAGGCCATCGCCACCCGATACGATGCAGGTGAGGTCATGATCGGCGCCGATAAATGGGAGACCCGCGAAAAATACCGCCAATCGGAAATCCAGAAAATCGAACTTCGCCTCCGCCGCGCCATGAGCGAGGCGAAAATCAAGAAAGACTTTGATCTCAATTCCAACGCGGACTTTTCCCAGCTCACTGAATTTGCCGAATCGGATGCCGCACTCAAGGCTCGCCTTGGTGCAATGCAGATTGAGTACGCGAAGCTTGTATCCCGCGAAGAACAGGATGTCATTTTAATGAAACTTCAGTCGCCGCTCTCACCGAGTGCCGCCGCCCTCCTTCTTGATAAACTGAAGGCTCTCTCAGATCCCACTCCGCGCACGGTCAGCGTGCTGCGCCAGGCGGATGTCGCCGCAGAACTCGCCAAGGAAATCGATACTCTAAAACAGAGTTTGGAGAGTTTCTGGAACGAGGAATCCCTGACCAAAGGCACTGTGCCAGTTTCCCCTGCGGATATCACGACCCAGATAGACGCTTTGACCTCAAAAATCGCCGTGTTCCATGCAGGTGCACCTCCTGCGGGAATCTGGCTTCCTTCATCCACCTTCGATGCCTGCGTTGCTCTGAAGAACGCACTGCCTGCGCTGCAAGCTCGGCTCACTGAGCGGGACTACAGAGCCACCATCGAAGTAGCCACCGCCCTTAGCCCATCCGCACGCCAAATTGGTTCCAAATCAATGAAAGCCCTTGATATTCTTAAGTCCTACGCAGACGGCCAGATTGCGAAATTTTCCGCCCTTGTTGACGAGGGGAACACCCTACTCACCGGAACGGATAAAAAACTGGCTGTTGCAAAATTCCAAGAGGCCCTTGCCATCATGCCGGATGCGAATCTCGAAAAACGCATCTCGGAGATCAAATAAACCGGCATCTCTTGTCTCCATGGAACAATCCATCCCTGACAATTGCTGCGTCTCCACCGAAGTGCGCGTCATGTATTTCGACACCGACGCAGGCGGTGTCGTGCACAATATTGTTTACCTCCGCTTCATAGAAACTGCCCGCACTCTGCTGGCGATCCAAATGGGAATGGACTTCGCTGAGATCGAGCGCACAGGCATCCATGCCGTCGTAAGTCGCACAGAGATCGACTACAAGCGCCCGGGAAAACTCGGCGACGTTCTCCGCATCGAGGGTCGCGTTGTCGAGTGGAGCGGTGTCCGTTTTTGGGTGGAATTCGAAGTCATCCGCCCCTCGGATTCCGCCCTTCTCGTCAAATGCCGCCAAGCCTTGGCTCTCGTTCAGATGCCCGCCGGGAAACCCATCCGTCTTCCCGAGGGATTTCCCGCCACTTTGGCCTTCGGCGATTTG
>CAXNGJ010000176.1:0-3960 GCA_964201895.1 Terrimicrobiaceae bacterium | reverse complement strand
GAAGCCCATGTCGAGCATGCGATCCACCTCGTCGAGGATGAGAAATTGGAGCGAGCTTAAATCAACCAATCCTTGCTGCATGTGGTCGAGCAAGCGGCCGGGCGTTGCCACCACGACATCGCAATGCCGCTTCAGGTCGTCCCGTTGTTTACCATAGCCTACACCACCATGGATGAGTGTGACCTCTGTATGCATGAACCGCATGTAGTCGCGGAAGGCCGTTTCCACCTGCATCGCCAACTCGCGCGTGGGCTCGAGCACAAGACAGCGAATGCGTGGCTCGGGATGATCGAGTTTTGCAAGCACAGGCAACGCAAAGGCTGCCGTCTTGCCGGTGCCGGTCTGGGCCGAGGCCACAAGGTCGCGGCCGGAGAGAATGACTGGAATGGCGCGGAGCTGAATGGGCGTGGCATCCGAGTAACCCATGCGTTGCGCTCCGTGTAGAACAGGCTCCGGGAGCCCGAGATTTTGAAATGACATTTCCATAACCTGCCCTTTCGTGCGAAGGGCCGCAATGAAAAGCACAAAGTCACGCCGGCGTTGTCGTTTTTTAAAAAGCCGTTAGCTTCCTCGCTCGACCTATGAAAAAGGAAATTCTCAGCACATCCGACGCCGTAGCGGCCCGCGCCGCTCAAATCATCGCCTCCGACGCCCGCGCTGCCGTAGCCGCCCGTGGGCGGTTTGTGATGGCTGTGAGCGGAGGACGCACCCCCTGGCAAATGATGCGCGCCCTTGCGAATGAGGAAATGCCATGGGCAAATGTGCATGTCGTGCAAGTGGACGAACGCATCGCTCCGGCGGGGGACAAGGACCGCAACCTCACCCATCTGCGTGAGAGCCTTCTCTCCCATGCCCCGATTCCCGAAAATCAAATCCATGCCATGCCGGTGGAGGCTGTGGATTTGGATCAGGCCTGTCGCGACTATACGGCATTGCTAAATGGCATTTGCGGCTACCCAGCCGTCATCGACCTGGCCCATCTTGGCTTGGGTCCAGATGGTCATACCGCATCACTCATCCCCGGCGACCCCGTCTGTGAGGTGCAAGACGCCGAAGTGGCTCTGACAGGACTCTATCAAAACCGTCGGCGCATGACGCTCACTTACCCCATCCTCAACCGCAGTCGCCATGTCCTCTGGGTTGTAACCGGGGCTGAGAAGGCTCCTATGGTTCCACGCCTCCTCGCGGGCGACCCTGGAATCCCTGCCGGGCCGATTGCGCAGGCGAATGCCACGCTTCTGGCGGATGCCCCTGCGGCTGCGGAGATGACATCCTAAGGCAACAATTTCAGTAAAATGGCGGGGACGAGTCGGATTTCCGGCGTTCCCTCGACCAGAACGGGCAGGCGTCCATCGGCGAGTGGCTTTCCAATCGCAAGACTGGCTGCCAAATGCTCGCCCGTGCTGGTTTCAGGCGTGTTCTCGGATAGTACCGACAGCAACGATATGCGTTTCGAAGGACTATCCAGTCCGCAGTTTTTAATCTCCAAGGGAGTGGCGGGCAGGCGGGCGCTGACCTTCGTCTGGGCTAGTGTTTTTGCGATGTCTTGGACACTTTGAGCGTTGTCGGACCAACCTTCGCGTGTGCGTGTGATGTCGCGTTTTGATCCGTTGTTTTCGATTCGGATGACATCGACCAAGTCGAGATTGATACGTAGCAGCGAAGTGTCGCGGAGGGTTTCGATGTCGGGAGAAAAGAGTTTGGTCGCATTGGCGGAAACCGTGCCGCTGATCTTTCTGGCATCCAAGTGTGCGGTCGCAGAGCCGTCTGTCTCACGAGGCTCAATACGTATCGAATAGGGACCCTCACTGGCGCTGGTGAAAAACTGAGCTTCCGCAGAGGAGTCGAGGCGGGAATCACCCGTCGACTCGGGCTTGTTTTCGGACTGGAAACTTTCGAGCCTCAGGGCGTGGATTTTCGAGAGCAGGTCCTCCACGGCGGAGTCATCGGCAGGCGCGTTCATGGGACGGAGAATTCTCCAGCTCGATGCGTCCCGCTGCAGCTCGAGGCTGGAGTTGCCCTTTCGGAAAACAATGCGTTCGACCTGGGCGGGATCAATCGGCAGGAGGCGCTGGTCGCGGTATTTTTCAATAGGCAGCGTGATGAGGTGGACGATGTCTTTTGGGATCAAATAAACGGTTTTGGAATTCTCAAAGGAGACATACTGGCGAGTGCCGTCCGGGCTTGTCTTCCCGATGAGCAGTGAGGGCGGTTTGTCGCCTTTGAAGTCAATTTGCAGGCTGCTTTTGAGCACGCCGTAGCCTGAAAGGTTTTTATCATCCCGGATTTCCGTGGCATCGATGCGGTCGAGGACTGGAGTTTCCAGAGCTGTTTGGATGAGGGCATTCACACCTTCGGGTGAGGCTGAGTCCTCGAGGCCCTTCGTGAGATGCCATCCATCGTCCGAGCGCTGGATGCGGAAGGATTGGTCGCCATTTTTGATGCTGATGCCGGAGATTTCGTCCGGGTCGAATTGAAACAACGCTCCTCCTGGCTGAATGACGCGCTCGGTGGAAAAACGCCAGCGGTGCGTCGTTCCCACAAAGACCGCAAGGCCTATGGCTGTGAGCACCAGAAGGATTGTGGAGAGACGGTTCATGCCCGGCGTCTCAACCAGACTAGAAGCCCAAGACCGGCAGCCAGTGCCGGGATGCCGAGAACGACGATCAGGGCGAGGCGCGACATCTGGAGGTCGGTGAGCTGGAGTGAAAAGCGGGTCGCGTTTTTTGGAGTGATGCCGCTGACGCTGCCACGGTCGATGAGTGAATTGACGCAGCCCACGAGAAGGTCAAGGCCAGGACGGCTGAGGCCTACGTTGAAAGCAAATTGGGATGATCCCATAACGATAAGTCGGGAGCTTTGAACGCCAACCCGGTCGTTTTCGACGGCATCTCGGTCGGCAGAGGCGGCGATGATGAGTGGCTGGCCGTGGTCAATGCCGTCCTGATAGACTACGCCACCGGGTTGATTTGGCAGATAGGCGGTCTCCCCCCAGAACTCCTCGGCGGCCTCGACAAGTGGCCGGATGCGGATTTTTTCCTGTTGGGCGAGGGTTTGGTCGAAAGCGAGGGATTGCGTGGCTCCGGGGAAAAGGATGTTCATTCCCTCCAGACGGCGGGTTACCTCGGCATTCGGCAAAACATGGGCCGTCACATCGCGCAGGATGCCGGTGGCCAGTGGGAGTTGGATCAATCGCAGGACACGGTCGTCGCGAGGGATGATGCCCGTGTTCGCAAGTAAAGAATGGAGGCGCGGTGTCGAGCTGTTTGGATCAAGGAGGACGAGCATTTTACCGCCCTTCCGCAGCCAGGAGCCGATGACCGCTGCTTCGCGCTCGTCGAGGTCCGATTTTGGCGCAGCAAGGATCAGGGCGGAGGCGTCGGGTGGTATCGCATCGGTGGATGAGAGTGAGATGGCTTTGACGACCGCATTCTGCTGTTTGATGGCCTCGACGAGATTCGAAAGGTCCTGTTCTGGAGAAGGCTCGCCGTGTCCCATCAGAAAATAAACGGTTTCTGAGTCAGGTTTAAGGAGGGCCAGAAGCGCGCTGGTGAGCACTTGCTCGCCACGGAAGGCGAGGAGAACGGGTTCACCTCCTTGGGCGAGGGGAGTAAGGTCGAAGTCGCCCATCTCAGCAATGTTTATGAGGCGGTGGCGACCTTCGTAGTCGAGGATGATGAGGTTGTCCAGGCTGGTGAGCTTGTATTTCGACTGCAAATCCTGAATGCGCGAAAGATTCCGTGTCGGATCGACATACTCCACCCGCAAGCCCTCGCGCTTGTTGAAAAGAACCTCATTCATGAGACTCCGCAGGTCCCCGAAAATCTGGCTTACCGGGGAGAGAAAAGTGGGGGAGGCAACAATAATGACCTCGAGCGGTTTCTTGAACTCTTTCAGCACCGAGCGGGTCTGGCCAGCGAGTGAAAACTTTTGCGAACGCGAGAAATCCCGGCGCTCGTA
>CAXNGJ010000175.1:0-3981 GCA_964201895.1 Terrimicrobiaceae bacterium | reverse complement strand
GAGGAATGCGGCGGCGCACACTACGATGGAGAGTGTTTTGTTTTCGACCAGCGCGTGGGAGTGGACCCCGCCCTGCGCGAGACCGACTCCTCCCAGTGCTTTCAGTGCCTCTCACCACTGACGGCGGAGGATCAGAGTGATCCACGCTATGTTGCCGGAAAGTCATGTCCGTTTTGCTTCAAGTCTCCGGCCGAGGAGATGGCAATTCGGATTGCGGAGCGCGAGGAGGCAATCCGCAAAGCCACCACTCCCCTACCCGGCAGCACGCCGCGTGACAACTTCCGTCCGATTGAGATTCCGCCGGAATACCATGGAGCCACCATCCTTGAAGCGATTGGCGGTATCTTCAGCCACATTCCGCATCAGGATTGGGTAAGGGTTTTCGAAAATTCCTGTTTGCTGGATGCGAACTTCCATCCCGCCGAGCCAACCCGCATCGCACAGGCAGGCGAACGCTTTTATCGAAAAACCCCAGCAGATGTGGAACCCGAGGTGAATGCCGACATCCGCATCCTCCACGAGGATGAGGCGATTGTGGTCATCAACAAGCCAGCGCCGCTGCCGATCCACCCGAGCGGCAGATTCAACCGCAACACACTCCAAGCCGTCTTGCAAACGGTTTACCATCCGCAAAAACCACGATCGGCGCACCGCTTGGATGCCAACACGACGGGTCTTGTTGTTTTCACACGCACACGGCATTTCGCCAAATTCGTGCAGCCGCAATTCGAGCGGGGCGATGTCGAAAAAACCTACCTTGCCCGAGTGCTGGGACATCCGCCCGAGGACGCTTTTTTCTGCGATGCCCCCATTGGTGAGGAGCCTGTCAAAGCCGGGGCCCGTCAGATTGATGTGGCAAAAGGTCTTCCCGCCCGCACGGATTTCCGTGTCCTTCGCAGAAACTCCGATGGCACCGCCTTGCTGGAAGTCTGGCCCCTCACCGGCCGCACCAATCAAATCCGATTGCACCTGTGGCATCTGGGTTTTCCAATTTGTGGCGATCCGGTATATTTGCCGGGAAATGCTCTCGGCAACCGCCAGACACTCGCTCTCGGAGACCAACCACTTTGCCTGCATGCGTGGAAGCTGACCTTCCGACATCCACTCACCAAGGAAGCCACAACCTTTGAGGCTCCGGAACCCGCCTGGAGCGTGGAGACGCTTGCGTAATTGGCATCAAACCGGCTGATCGCCGTATTCGAGCAAATGCCCTTCAGCAATGGTGCGAAGGGAATCCTCTGAGATGACTTGCTGAAGCCGTTCACGGAGGCGTGCCCCACCCGGGAGCCCGCGAGTGTAGGACATGAAGCGCGCCCGCATGGAACGAATCGCCAGTTCTTCCTTCCCGCCCCACCACGCAATCTCGCGGCGTGTGTGCTCGAAAATGAAGTCCCATTTCAAACGCAGAGTCACCGCTTCCGGAGCGCCGCCACCATCAATTGCCGAACGGATTTCTCGAAAGATCCAAGGATGGCACATCGCGGCGCGACCGATCATCAGGCCCGAGACATTGGTTTCCTTGAGCCGCTGCAGCGCCACGGCAGCAGAATCGATGTCACCATTTCCAATCACCGGGATTTTCACCGCATCGGCAACGGCTCCGATGACCTGCCAATCCGCCTCGCCCGTGTAGCCCTGTTCCTTCGTGCGCCCATGCACGGCGAGGCGGGAGATCCCCTCACCTTCGAGAATGCGCGCGGTTTCCAGCGCATTGACCGAGCGGGAATCCCACCCGATGCGAATTTTGGCAGTGACCGGCAAACTTCCTGCCGCCGCGACAACCTCACGGGCCACACTGGCCAAGAGCGGGCAATCCTTGAGCAAAGCCGAGCCTCCGTTGCGGGACACGACTTTGTTGACCGGACAACCGAAATTGAGGTCGATGAAGTCCGGCGAGACCCAGTCGGCAACGGCTTTTACGGCTTCTGCAAGACGGGAAGGTTCGGCGCCAAAAAGTTGAATTCCCAACGGCCGCTCCGCTGGCTGGAATTCCAGATACCGGCGCGTGCGCTCGTTGCGGTGGAGGATTCCCTCGGCAGAGACAAATTCCGTCGTGAGGACGTCCGCCCCCAGATCTTTGCACAGACCGCGAAAAACAGTGTTCGTTACCCCCGCCATGGGGGCGAGGAAGAGCAGCGGCCCTGACGACATGTCAGGCTCCGTGTTCCAAAAGCGCCCCGACCTCGCGTTGGACGTCCGGGATTTGGTCGAATCTGAGATGAGGGTTTGCGATGACTATCGTCTCACCAGTTGCCACATGTTCATAAACGAGCATGTCGTCATCGCGACTCTGAACAGGGCGAAGCATTTTTTTACGCTCCAGCATGAGAGCAAGAATGTAGGATGCGTTTTTATGGGAGGGTTTGTTCTCCGCAATCAGACGGCGGAGGAGACTCTCGGCATCGTCCTTGGCCATCGCCTCGGGAGCGGCAGCGGCGGGTGGTTCGTATTTCGAACGCCAGAAGGAAAAGGGCTGGATGTTGTCATTCCGATTCTTCCAAGCGTCTTCGCAGAGGTCTTCGCGGCGGAATCCATCTCCCTCGCGAATCAGGAGCGTGAAAAAGTGGTCACCCTCGCGGAATTCGTATCCGCTGCGAGCGCAGGTGTGGGCGCGTGATTTGATCTCCCAGTCGGCTTGCATCATGAAAGTCCAGGTATTTTGAATTTTGGCATTTCGCGGTTGGTTGACTTCATCCAGAGAAGAGCAAGGCCCACGATAAAGAAAGCGATCATCGGCCCCCAGGCTGCGGTGAAAGGCGAGACGCGCCCGCCCTTGCCAAGGGCGAGGAAGAGGCTGCTAAAAAAGACGAGCGAGAAAAACATGCCGATTGCCAAAGCAACGCCACCCAGAACCCCACGCCGCGAGTAAACGATCCCGCAGGGAGCTGCCACAAAAATAACGAGAAAACAAACGACCGGCATCGCCCAGCGGTAGTGCCAGTGGGTGCGATAGGCAGCAAGGCGGTTCTCGGGAAAGTCGGCGTTGTAGTTCAGATAGTCGTTCAGCTCCGGCACGGAGAGAAAATCCGCATTGAGCATGGAGCTCGAAATGCGCCAAGGGGTCTCCGACCAACCCTCGATGGCGATATTTCCCGGCATCTCGCTTTTCAAAATGTTGCCCTCCCTATCCATCTCGACATACTTCCCGCCGACCAGTATCCAACGCGCCACAAGCGGATCAAACACCGCCTCCCGCGCATACCACTGCTGAAGGATATTTCCTTCCGCATCCTGTTGGATGATTTGCACATCCTGCATCCGTTCGCCACGCAAAGACATCCGGGCCACAAACCAAGTCCGATGCTCCTCCCGGTTGCGGAAGAGGTGGCCTTTGATGGTTTTATCGCTCTTTTTTCCCCGCTTGATATCGCCAACAATGACTTTTTTCATGCCAGTGGCGTGAGGTGCGCCCTCATAGTTAAAAAACGCGGTTACGCCGGTGAGAAACAGCCCGACGAACAGTAAAGGCGTAAGAATCCGTAAAATACTCCGCCCGGCACCCAACATCGAAATGATTTCGTTCGAGCGCGACATCCCCGCCAGCGAGTAAAGCAAAGCCAACAGCGTGGCCAGCGGCAGCGCGATGACGATGATTTCCGGAACCTGCGAGGCATAGTAGTCGACGAGTGCTTCGGCCGAAGCCTGGCCCTGAATAAAGTCCTGCAGGTTGTCCGCCAGATCAAAAATGAACCAGATGCCTACAAACCCGGCAAAGCAGTAAAGAAATGGAACGGAAAATTTCCGCAAAACATAGCGGTCAAGCGTGGTCATCTTGCAAGGCGGAAAACGTATCTTCCGAGCGAGTCGGCGTCAACGATTGGGCGCCCCGTCTTCATTTGGCTCTCTGACACCAACAAAAACCACCTCGCAGCCAGCCTGCGATGCGATTCCTCGCACCTTTTCGCGAAGCTCTTGCTCGGCCCGCTTCAGGAGTCCGCCTTCCAGCAAGTCGCGCTTCGCGCGGCGGTCGAGCGCCTTCGT
>CAXNGJ010000174.1:0-3999 GCA_964201895.1 Terrimicrobiaceae bacterium | reverse complement strand
GACTTTCTTTTCTTGCAGCAATCGCATGGAGAAGTCGCGGCTGGAGAGGCCGGTGGATGTGATTTTCGGGAAGACATAGAACGATCCGCGCGGGCAGCGGCATTCGAGGCCCATTTCGTTGAGGGCGGAGACGATGAAATTCCGGCGCATCTCGTATTCGCGGCGCATCTGCGCGACGCTGTGTTCGCCACGGTCGAGGGCTTCGATGGCGGCATCCTGTCCCATGATCGATGCACACAGGATCGAGTATTGGTGGATTTTCATCATGGCCTCAATGAGCGGAGCCGGCGCGCAGGCGAAACCGATGCGCCAACCGGTCATGGCAAAAGCCTTGGAGAGGCCGTGGAGAAAGACCGTGCGTTCCTTCATTCCAGGAAAAACAGCAATGCTGGTGTGCTTGGCGCCTTCGTAGGTCAGCTCGCTGTAGATTTCGTCCGAGAGCACAACGAGATTGTGGCGAATGCAGACGGCAGCGATTTTTTCGAGTTCCGCAGGCTCCATCGTGGCACCGGTTGGATTCGTCGGGAAATTCAGCATGAGCGCGCGGGAGCGGGGCGTTATGACCTTTTCCAAATCCTCGGCGCGCAGGGAAAATCCATCCTCCGCGCGGGTGCGGACGGGCACGGGAACGCCATGCGCCATCGTGATCGTGGGGGCGTAGGACACATAGCACGGCTCGTGGTAGATCACCTCGTCGCCGGAATTCAACAAGGCGCGGAGCGCGAGATCGATCGCCTCGGAGACGCCCACGGAGACAAGAATCTCGGAGAGCGGTTCGTAGCGGATGGCGAAATGTTTGTTGATGTAATCGGAAATACTCCGGCGCAGCCGCGGCAGGCCGAGGTTCGACGTGTAGCCAGTGCGACCCCGCTCCAGAGCGTAAATGGCCGCCTCGCGGATGTGCCAAGGCGTGGCGAAGTCCGGCTCGCCGATGCCCAGCGAGATGACATCGTCCATCGACTGCACGATTTCAAAAAAGTCGCGAATTCCCGAGCGAGGGATGTCGCGGATGTGGTCTGCAATGGTGATGCTCACGGCGTGACGGAGAGACGCTCGGAGCTCGCCTCGAAAGTGTAGGAGGTGCCATTTTCCTTGTAGGTTTTCAGGCGGAAGTGCGTGGCGGTGGACTGCACCGCATCGATCGTGCTGAGCCGCTCGGAGACGAACGCAGCGGCGGCGCGAAGATTCGGAGCCTCGACCAGAATCAGCAGATCATAACCACCGCTCACGAGGTAGCAGCTCTGCACCTCTGGGAACCGCGCAATGCGCGAGGCGATGCGGTCGAAGCCTCCATCACGCTCAGGAGTTATTTTCACCTCGATCACCGCCGTGACCTTGTCGGTGTGCCACTTTTCGCGATTCAACACGGGCTGGTAACCAAGAATGATGCCATCCGCCTCGAGCTTGGCTATGGCCGCCTCGACCTCGGCAGTGGTCATATTAAGCAAACGCGCCATCTCATCGCGCGGCATGAGGGCGTTCTTCTGAAGCAGGTCGATTATGGCATCCATAAGCTACACATCATGGAAACCGCACAGTGTCTTTGCAAGCGCGCGTTGGGTTGGCATTCAAGTCCGTTCATAAAAATCGCGTTGGCTGAACAAAACCAGTCGCAAGCCGCGCCAAGTTTTTTTGAGCTCAATGAACTGTCGCACCTTGCGGCGCTGACATCTCGGGAATCAATGGTCGGTGATGCGGAATACGCTCGGATCCGTGGTGGTCCAAACCGTTCCGCCCAGCTCGAAGCCGGGGTTGCGCAGGAGGTTGGTTGTCGTGCCTTGGCGGCGAAACCAGGCATCGTCGAGAAGCAGCGTTCCGGCCGACCGGTCAAAAGCATTGTCAAACGTGATCCACACGCGCGAACGGTTCCCGGAGTTGAAGACCGGGGTCGCAACCTTTTTCCAATCGAGGCTGCCGTCGCAACGCACGGAGGCCAACAACTTGGTCCACGCGGGATCGCCCCAAATTTGCAGGGCCACGGCACCCGTTCCCTTAGCCCAGGTGCCGGCGGTGTAGTTGGTGTAGGGCCGCACGGCCACTTGCTGGTAGAGGTCTTTCCAAGTCGCGCGGTTCCGAGTTGTGGCGAGTGCATACCAAGATCCGTTGCGCGCGGGGCTCGGCTGCCCGATACCGGCTACCAGCCGGTCGCGTAGGCCGGATAGCGTTGCTTGCAGGGCGGGGTCGCCAGGGAATTCCCCGGCGAAATTCCACCAGAATCCGCCACCTGTGCTTCCTGCGAAATCGAACATGGCAGGATAAAACTGCGCTGCCACGGCGCGGCGCGCCGCGCCGGCTGGGTCAACCTCGTCGTAACACCACCAGAGTTGTTCGCCCGCAGCGCCGTAGCCGATCTCTCCGAGCCCGATCTTCTTGCCGGGAAACGCGGCGCGGGTCCTTTCCATGAGTTGCTCGTAAAACATGCCGACGGGGGATTGGCCTGGGTAAAGAGACACAAGCACAAGGTCGAACTTGGCACGCAGCGTTGGCGAAAGGTTGGACGCGATCCAGGTGAACATCGAGAACTCCGGCGCCTCGGTATTGATTTGGTGCAGGAGGTTGAGCACCACCAAACGGCCGGGAGCAAGCGCTTCGATCTCGGCCACCGCATCCGCCAACTTCGCAGCCATGCCTGTGCTGTGCCATGCCCCGTTAGCTTGGTCGCCCGCCTCCCATGCGTCGATCTCCGGAAACGCGGCGGCGAAATCCCGGAAACGCTGCCGGTATTGCTCGCGGGATAGGAACGGCTCGTCCTCGGCGCGCACGGGCTGGCCGAGAATTTTCAGGCCTTTGTTTTTCGCATAGGAAACCAGCGGCGCCCAATCCGCAGGACGCGCGGAGGCCGGGAAAACCAACCGGACCCATCCGTAGGGCTTTGTGAGGCTGGCAGCCAGGTCCAGAACCGCAGGATAGTTCGTTGTGGATTCGATAGTGGCCCCGAGCCATGGCAGGCCCGCCGACGGCTGGGCGATCGCCCGTTGCGGACCGTGTTCGGCGAGCAAGGCATCGTAGGCCACGGCAAAGAGGTCCAAGGCGCGTTGCCCCTCACGGCCTTTCACCGGCTCTGTCGCTCTGAGCGGAATGGCGTCGAGAATGGCCTGCGCCTCAGTGTAGGCCTCGTTGAATTTCGCAGATGGCACATAGTCCGGCCGCGCGGCCAAGGTGGAAGCCAAACGACGACGAATATCATAGGCCGCCTGGTAGCTGAAATTGATCGTCTCACCCCCACTGTAACCGGCGCCGTTTTTGTCCAAGATGACCAAACCATAACCAAGCGGCAAGGTGGGCCAGTTCAGAGCCAGTGCCACGGGAGAATCCGGAACGCTGAAGGTGAAACCCTGCCCGGTAGCTTCCACCAAAGGTCCGCGCTGGACGGCCTGCAGGGTGGTGGGATCGACCAGGTAATCGTTGTCATAGCCTGCCTCGCCATTGTTCGATGTCGCCCTCATCTCCTCTGGCGTCAGCACACCGCCATCGCGATCGTAAAAAAGAACGAGAACCTCCCCCGCAGCCTGCGCCGAGGTGATGGCAAAAGACCCGGCGAGCAGAAAAACCAGTGCCGCAGCTACGCCAGATCGAGCAAGTGTCGCTTTCATATAGTGACACTGTAAGAACGGCAAAAGCGACGTGCCGTGGGGTGATCTTGGTAAAGCGACGCAGCCTCGCGGTCGGGCCTTTGGGCGAAGTCTCTGGAAGGAGCTCCAGGATAGCGGCTAAAAACTACGGCGAGTTTGGTGAAACCTTGAGCAACTCCACCATTTTTTGTGCAACGCCAGCGGCGGATGCCGGATTTTGGCCGGTTACCAGCGGGCCGCTGGCCACCACCTGCTTCTGGAAATCAGGAGCCGGAAGGTGTTTTGCTCCTCGCTCCTCCAACTTCGACGCCAGCAGAAAAGGAACAACTTTCGTGAGACCGACCTTCTCCTCCTCAGCGTTCGTGAAGGCGGCCACATCTTTTCCAGCAACAAGAAATGTGCCATCCGAGAGTTTCACATTCACCAA
>CAXNGJ010000173.1:0-4003 GCA_964201895.1 Terrimicrobiaceae bacterium | reverse complement strand
GGCGGTTTGATACTTGGAATCGTAAGAGGCGGAGCAGGAGGCACGACTCCTCCCGGCACGACAGGCTTGGTGGGAAGATTGATCATGGCTGTCTCGCTCCCTTCGGCTGGAGGGGGCGGAACCGCACGGTGGGTGGGAAGGACGATACGAACAGTTTCTTTTTTGGGGTCAGGCATATGAACTCGGGTGAACTTTTAAGGAGGTGAAATAATTCCAGAAGCGAGGACGTTTGTCAATTTTCAACAACTCCTCTGTGCATTTTTTACAAGACGGGCCATGATGGCTTTCTGCGTGTGGAGACGATTTTCGGCTTGCCGGAAAATGGTATCGGCATGCGTTTCAAGAGTGGCCTCATCGATTTCCTTGCCACGGTATGCAGGCAGGCAGTGCATCACCAGAGCACGCGGCGCGGCGAGCGCGACGAGCTCCGCGTTGATTTGATAGCCTTGAAATTGAGCCAACCGGTAAGCAGCCTCCTCCTCCTTGCCCATACTGACCCACACATCGGTGTAGAGCACATCAGTCCCGGCAGCGGCTTCCGAGGGATCCAAGGTCAGGCGGATTTTTCCTCCAGTGCGCTCGAGCAATTCGACGGGGGGATGGAATTTCGAGGGTGCGGCGATAGTGAGCTCAAATCCACAACGGGCGGCGGCCCAGATCCAAGAGCGGGCGACATTGCAATCGCCATCACCAATAAATGCCACGCGCAATCCGTCGAGTGAACCGCGCGTTTCTCGGATTGAAAAAAGATCCGCCAAAATCTGGCACGGATGTTCTTCGTCCGTGAGCGCGTTGATGGTTGGAATACCGCTGAAGGCCGCGAAATCCTCGACATCCTTTTGAGCAAAGGTGCGGATCACTGCGCCGTGCAGCATGCGCCCCATGACGCGGGCCGTGTCGCGAATTGGCTCCCCTCGCCCGAGCTGGATATCCGCCGCAGCAAGAAACAGCGCATCGCCGCCGAGTTCACGAATGCCGACCTCGAACGACACGCGGGTGCGGGTGGAGGATTTGGAAAACAGGAGCGCCCAGCATTGATGGCGAAGCGGGTGCTCGGCATGTTGACCCCGCATGGCTTTCATAGCGGCGGTGTCGTCGAGAATGGTCTCGATATCCTGTGCGGTGAGAGACTCGATGGAGAGAAGATGTTTCATGGTATGAATCGAGTGCCGTTTCAGTTCGCGTACTCTATGGAGCAGAGGGTTT
Organism: Terrimicrobiaceae bacterium; assembly: GCA_964201895.1. Taxonomy (GTDB): domain Bacteria; phylum Verrucomicrobiota; class Verrucomicrobiia; order Chthoniobacterales; family Terrimicrobiaceae; genus UBA967. Next base: position 2,797 of record CAXNGJ010000173.1, on the reverse strand, counting down.
CGGAAAATTTGGCCACAGCCTCGTCGATTTCGGCGCGAGTGACATTGAGCGGCGGCAGAAAACGCACGACGGTTTCTCCGGCAGGAATGACAAGCAATCCGGCCGACATGGCCCGAGTGACGACTTCCAGCGCCGGCGGGCGTGTGGTCTGTGGAAAATGCCCGCTGAGCTCAACACCAATCATGAGTCCGATGGCGCGAACTTCTGTGATGTGAGGGCTTGCAAGCGCCCGCAGTGATGACGCCAAGTATTCACCGAGCGAGCGGGCGCTCTCGAGGAGTCCATCGCGCTCGATGATTTCAAGAACTTTCAACCCGGCAGCGCAGGAGACGGGATTCCCGCCATATGTTGTGCCGTGACTTCCTGCGCCGAGCAGATCGCAAAGCGGCCCTCTTTCATCAGTGACTTTGCTTGATGCCCAAAACGCGCCGAGGGGAAACCCGTTGGCGATACCCTTGGCCCATGAGACCCCATCGGGCTGGACTTCCTTCGTCATGGCATGCCAACCGCACCAGTGTCCAGTGCGCCCGAGACCGCACTGCACTTCATCAAAAAGCAGGAGCATATCCCGCTCGTCGCAGAGCTTTCGCAGGCCGAGCAGAAACTCCACCGTTGCGGGGTGAATGCCACCTTCGCCCTGAACGGGCTCGACAAGGATTGCGATGGCATTGGAGTCGATCGCAGCCTGCACCGCATCGAGATCGCCAAATGGCAAGTGCTGGAAGCCAGGCAAAAGCGGGCCAAAATCTTTTTTTACCTTATCCTGCCCTGTTGCGGAGATGCACGCCATGGTGCGTCCATGGAAGGACCCTGAGAACGTCAGAATCCCGGACCTGCCCGTGGCGCTGCCAAAGCGTCTAGCAAGCTTGATCAGGCCCTCATTGGCTTCGGCCCCACTGTTGCAAAAGAAGACCTTCCCCTCTCCGGTGAGTTCCACAAGACGCCTTGCGAGAGCTGCCTGGGGGCCTGTGCGGTAGAGATTGGATGCGTGGACGAGCTTTCCGGCCTGCTCGCAGACGGCGCTTGTGACCTCTGGATGGGCGTGCCCGAGCGAGCACACGGCAATGCCCGCGCCAAAGTCTAAAATTCTTCGGCCCGAGGCATCCTGGATGAAACATCCAGATCCGCTCTCGATATCGAGATCGAATCGGCCATAGGAGGGAATGACAAAGCGGGAGTAATCTTCAGCAAGTGAGTTCATGGTTTCATGAAGAGAAACGGGCGGGACCATTACTGGTCCCGCCCGGTCCGCCAGGGGATTTCTCGGGAGAAATCTTCCACCGGTTTCAGGGTAATTTTTTCAGCGGGAAAGCCTGTGGCAACCCGCCAGGTTTTTACTCGGACTTTTTGGCTTCCGAGGATGCTGCGGTCTCAACGACCGCTTCTTCGATGCCGGCGACTTCCGTATCCACCCACTCGATAAAGGCCATGGGAGCGGAGTCACTCATGCGCTGACCGAGTTTGATGATGCGGGTGTATCCACCTTTGCGCGTGGCTGCGCGCGGAGCGACTTCGGCGAAGAGCTTTTTGACGGCGTCTTTTTGACCGAGGTAGCCTGCAGCGAGGCGGCGTGCATGCAGATCGCCACGCTTGCCGAGAGTGACCATCTTTTCCGCGAGCGGACGGACGGCTTTGGCCTTGGCGAGGGTGGTTTTGATGCGTTTGTGTTCGATGAGGCTGCAGACCTGATTGGCGAGCAGAGCATCGCGGTGAGCGGTCGAGCGACCGAGTTTGACAGTTTTCTTACGATGGCGCATGGCGTGTTATTTGGATTCCTCCACAGCGGGAAGTTCGATGAGACCCTGATCGAGCTTCATACCGAGGCCCAAACCGAGTTGAATGAGTTTGTCTTTGATTTCGTTGAGGGATTTTTTACCGAAGTTGCGATACTTGAGCATCTCGGCTTCGCTTTTGAGAGCGAGTTGTCCAACGGAAGTGATGTTGGCATTGTTGAGGCAGTTTGCCGCACGAACGGAAAGCTCGATCTCGTTGACGCTCATGTTGAGGAGCTTCTTGAGACGGCTGTTTTCTTGGCTGACCTCCTGCGGAGTTTCATCGAACTCGACAACGTTTTCGTCGAAGCCCACGAAGACATCCAAGTGGTGGCGAAGGATAGCCGAGGCCTGGAGAAGGGCATCATCTGGAGTGATGCGACCATCGGTCCAGACTTCGAGGATGACCTTGTCGTAGTCGGTGCGCTGACCAACGCGCGTGTTTTGCACGGCATACTTGACGCGGGTCACAGGAGAAAAGACCGAGTCGATGGCGATGACGCCGATTGGCTGGTCGGAGCGCTTGTTCTCATCGCCGGTGGCGAAACCGCGACCAACCTTCACCTCGAACTCCGCCTCGAATTTCATCTTCTTGTCGAGTGTGCAGATGATCTGCTCGGGGTTCAAAACCTCGCACTGGTTTGTGCTCTGGATGTCGCCTGCTGTGATGACACCCTCTTTGTTGACGGCGAGCTTCAGAGTGCGGGGCTCATGGTCATGGGCTTTGAACTTGATTTTTTTGAGATTGAGAATGATGTCCACGACATCTTCAACGACTCCGGGAAGAGTGCTGAACTCGTGCTGAACGCCTTCAATTTTCACCGAGGTGATGGCGGCACCTTCAAGAGAACTCAGGAGCACGCGGCGAAGCGAGTTTCCAATGGTGTGCCCGTAACCGGCCTCAAAAGGCTCGGCAACAAAAAGAGCATATTTATCTGTGGATGACTTTTCCTCTTTGACGAGGGATTTCGGCATTTCAAACCGACCAAGACGAACTGGCATATGTGTGATGTTTCTGCAATTCC
>CAXNGJ010000172.1:0-4012 GCA_964201895.1 Terrimicrobiaceae bacterium | reverse complement strand
TTCCGAGGTGGCAATAACAGTGGGGTAGCCGAGGCCGAGTGATATGTTCATGACCGCAGCAAGCTTTTCAAACGCTGCCTGCCGGTCGGTCTTGATGATGAGCGTGTGGTGTCTGCCCGTGCGGGTGCGGAGCTTTTCGCGAAGCTCCTCGAGGGTGGTCTCTTCGTTCTCGAAATACACGGAGGAGAGTGGCGCTGCGACGATGCTGATGATGAGTGGATCACGCTGCGGGGCGAGCAGGAAGGGAGATTCTGGCGCCGAGACGCTCACCCCCGGCTGCAAGAGAAAGGAGGTGCTTAGAATAATAAAAAAAATCAAAGCCAGCACCACATCGAGCGATGGGGCGATGAAAAGGAGGGCTGGATGCAGGCTCGGCGAGCGTTGGAGTTTCACTCTTGGTCGTTGGATGGAGCGCGGAGGATTTCGAGCATTTCGATGCCCGCCCGCTCGATGTCGTGCATGGCATTGTTCACTCTTGTGGAGAGATAGCTGTGGGCCAGAAATGCCGGCAAAGCAACTGTGAGAGCGGCTGCGGAAGTGAGCAGGCTCTCATAGACGCCACCGGCGATTTCGGCCGCCGTGGCATAGCCGCCATGGGTGGTGATCTGCTGAAATGCCGTCAACAGGCCGAGGATCGTCCCAAGCAAACCGATGAGCGGCGTCGCGTAGGCGATGGTGGAAAGAAGGGCCAGGTTGCGCTCCAGTCGGGGAACCTCGAGTTGGCCAGCTTCCTGCGCGATGTCCCGCAGCTCCCCGCGCGGCGCGTCATGCCGCAGGAGCATGGCATGCAGCACGCGTGGTACCGGACCGGGGGATGCCGCGCACTCTTGGATCGCCTCGGCGTAATTTTTATTTTTTATGAGATTCGCTAAGCCCCGCAGGAAGTCCCCCGTCTGGATCGATGCGCGGTGGAAGTAAATGACGCGCTCCAGGAAGACCCCGAGGCCGGTGACGCTGCAGGCGAGGATGAGCCACATGAGGGGGCCGCCCTTTTGCACAAGTTCCATCATAGTGGTGTTGGTCTTTAAATGATGTGCCGCCCGGCGGCAATGGCATTCAGCCTTTGGGTGTCGGCGAGGGGAGGGACAGCGGGGCGCGAGTGAGTTCCGTGAGCGCTGCCGTCATTTTTTCCCGCACGCCTGGAACGAATCCCCGGTCGCCGTGGAAGACCAGCATGGCGAGGTGTTCTTTTTGAAAAATGCTCAGTGGGCCTCTCGCCGTGTGGAGGGTGACGGCAGGGATTTCTCCAATACCCATGCCTGCCGAGGCGTCCTGCATGGCCCGCAGCATGGCGGCGGCGTTCGAGCTGAGGGATACGATGTCGAGTCCCTCGGGAATATTGTGCGAGGCGACGACTTGATTCTCGGAGGTGAGAACGCACGACTGGATGCCCGGCAGTCCGCCGCAGAGTTCGATAACGCGGCCGGTGCTGAGGTTTTCATCCGTCATGAAGAGCGCCTGCAGCGCATGCTGGTCGGAAAGATCCGATTCCGCTGCCGTCACGGTCTGCGGAGTTTCGGGTGCCAGAGGCTTGAGCGTGAGAAAAGTCGTCTCCGTGACGCGTTGGAAGGTGGGCAGATTGCTGATGATCTCCGCAAGCCTGCGAGGCGGGGGCTCGCTCTCCGGCTCTGCAGGGGCTTCGACGCATTCCGCCGACAGCGGCTTGATTTCAGGCTCAGGCTTCTCATGGGGCGCGAGAATTTTTCCCAGATGCGCCGAGGGCGAGGGAATCTCGTCCCGAAACAAAAAATCGTCCGGCTCCGAAGGCGTGAAATCTCTTGTTTCCAGAAGCCCGTAGGCTTTCGCAACGCGGTGCGCCGGCAGGCGGACCACTCCGCGAGCGGGCTCGATCAGATCAGGTCGAAGCTTCGCCAGCAGCTTCAGCGAAAGGGTCGGGACAATGTGAGCGAGGATGTGAGCGGCTGGAAAGTCGACTGTTTCCTCCTCTGCAATCGGCCGCTGAAGTAGCTCCCGTGGTAGAAGGTCCTCGATTTCGGAAAGCCGAAGGCGCAGCGTGTGCGGAGCCGCGCTTCGATAGGTGGCGGACTTTGCTTCGGAGGGTTGTGGGGCTGCGGACATTTCTTTGTGTTTGTCGAATGGGTCAACAAAGGCTATCCAGCAAGGCTCATTTAGCAATCCTGTGGAATTCGATTTCAAATTCACCGCCGACGGGTTGATTCCCGTGATCGTCCAAGAAGCCTCCGGCGCCGAGCGCCCCTCCGGCCGCGTGCTCATGTTTGCCTGGATGAACCGCGAATCCCTTGCCATGACTCTTGAGAAGGGACTTATGACCTACTGGAGCCGTTCGCGCAGCAAGCTCTGGCTCAAAGGCGAGTCCAGCGGCCACACCCAGCGCGTCGTGCGCTGGTTCGTGGACTGCGACAAGGATGTCCTCCTTTTCGAAGTCGAACAAGAAACCGGTGCCTGCCACACCGGCTACGAAAGCTGCTTCTTCCAAGAAATGGATCGCTCGGCCCAACCCTTGCACGTCCGCGAGGAAAAAATGTTCGACGACGGCAAGGTGTATAAAAAGTAGTCGACGGCCTCACCCCTGGAACATTTTCAGCAGTACCGGCACGCCAATAATCTTTCCTCGAAAAAGCGTGGAGGGGCTTTTTCTTTAAGCGGGCTTATGGCTCTGGGGCATTCGAAGTCGACTGGGGATTTATAGCCGAGCGCCGAGTATAAACGGGTGCGCTTGAAAAAGCCTTCGATGTAGGTGATGTCCCCAACCCAGATTTGTTGGGGATGATCAGGTGTTGGCACTCTGGCCAGTTTGATCCAGTTTTTCAGCGACCAATGCGAGATGCTCAAATCCCGGGCAACCTCCTTGATCTCTGTAGCGACGGCAAAAGCAACAGCGTGGGCATCACCGATTTCACTTCCGGAAACGATAAGTTTCAACTCGTCGCCTCCGAAGTGAACTGCGACTTGGGAGTGCGGTCGTTCGCGGGACTTGCTGCACACCAATGAGTTTTTCGTGAACTTGGTGCCACAGATGAATTCATCGCAATCCTCCATGGGTCACCCATTGCCGCACTCGATATCACCACCGCCAATTGGGTCTGATTTTTTTTCTTAAGTTCCTAAAAAATTCGTCGATTGTAGAATTATGGGAATGGCATTATCAGGTTTGGCATCAGGGTTCGACTGGAAGTCGATCGTTGATCAGCTTATCGAAGTCAGTCGTGCTCCGCAGAACCGCATGGTGAAGGAAAAGAGCGCGCTGGCATCCAAGTCAAACGCCATCAACGAACTCAAGGGCCTCGTTTCAACATTCAAGTCCAGCTTGACGACGATGGTCTCTGATGACGCGCTTTTCAAAAAATCCGCTACATTCAAAGACTCCAAGACGAACTGGACGGCATCCGCCATCAAAGCGACACCTGCCGGCGAATACAAATTTAACCTCCTCACCCCTGCTACAACTTCCAAGCTCATGGGGGCGGGAGATTTGGTCGCCGACATTGATACCAGCGTCGCCATATCGGATGTTTCTGTAGGTCGCACAATCAAAGCGGGCTACTTTACAGTCAATGGCGAGAAAATTACTATCGCGACCACGGATTCCCTCGATGACATTTTTGGAAAAATCCTTGGTCAAACTGGTGTCGTTGCAAGCTACAGCGGCGATCAAATCCGCCTCTCTTCCGGAGCGCCGATCTCGCTCGGTGCCTCAAATGATACCAGCAATTTCCTTCAATCCATGCGATTGTCAGGTTCAGGCGTTCTCAGTGGCGGATTTTACGAGGTGGCAACCACTGCGCCTGGACTTTCCGCGCCGAGACTCAATGTGCCCCTCAATTCCTCAAACCTCTCGGGATTAGCTCCAGTAACTGCAGGAGTCGAAGAAACTCTGCTCATCAACGGGGAGTCCATCGCCTACCAAAGCACCGACACGATTCAAGATATTCTCAATAGGATTAATTCGTCCAATGCCGGCGTCACCGCCATCTACGACCTTGCAGCAGGTCAATTTTCTCTCACAAGCAAAGTCACCGGCAATGTGGGC
>CAXNGJ010000171.1:0-4019 GCA_964201895.1 Terrimicrobiaceae bacterium | reverse complement strand
CCCGGCAACAAACGCCTACCTTGGCAAGTTACCCCGGCAGCGGATTGGGTCAAGAACGAGGCCCCGGTCCTCTCCATCCTCCTTCATGCGGAGTCCCTCGGCTTCTGCGAATCCGCTCCGCAAGGCCATGCAGCTTGCCCAACGGACATCGGAATCATCTACCTCCCGCTTGAAGGCATCATAGATCCCGCCACGGAAAAAAAACGCCTCGACGGAGAAATAACCAAAGTCGAAGCCGAGATCGAAAAAGTCGCCCGCAAGCTCGCCAGCGAAACCTTCGTCCAAAACGCACCCGCTGAAGTCGTCGCCGAACACCGCCAACGCCAACAAGACTGGATCAACCGCCTCGCCGAACTCCAACGCGCCCGCGATGGGTTGGCGTAACAAGAGAGTCACTAGGCATAGCGTGCACCATTGAGCCCAAAGCCCGGCCACGAGATGACACCATTTGAGGCGCGCTTTTTTCCTATGAGATTTCTGAGGAACGAAGACCAAGCTTCATCAACCGGCAAACAAACCAACCGGTCAAAAAAGCTAACGTCATGGAAACCACAACATCCGAGGGATGGTGCGCTCCGATGGCAATGCTCGACCAAGCCACAGCTACCGCGCCAATGAGAGCAAAGATTCCCCATACGGGAGATGCAAAAACAATCACAGCGGCGAATCCAAACGCCGTGGCCGTGTGGCCTGAGGGAAAGGAATTGTAGGCCGGCACGCCAACAAGAATCCGCCCATTGTGGTATGGCCCATAGAAACCATGCTCGATCTTGGGACTCTCACGCGGTCGTGTGCGCCCGGTGGTGAGCCTCGACGCATTCGCAATCATTCCGGCGAGCGTGGAAGCAATCATCGCCGCAAGGATGATGCGGCTCCAACGCTGTTTGCCTCGCGCTTTGGCGATGAGAAATCCAATGGCCGCCGCAACCATGATTGGTGGCCAGTCGCCCCAGACACGGATTTTACCGTAAATTTGAGCCTCCGGGGTTTTTTGCCATTTGGGCCCTTGAGCCTCGACCAGATGCTGCCGAATCGGAAGGTCGAATTGGAAAGCCAAGACCGAAAGAAACCCTCCCACCAAAAGGATCAGCAAGGGCGTGCGGTAGAGGCGAAGAAAACTCATCGCATTTCAGCGGCAACTTCCGCTGCGAAGTAGGTCAGAATCATATCCGCACCAGCCCGCTTGATGGCCACAAGCGATTCATCCCGCGTGCGCTTGTAGTCTAGCCAACCCAGGCGCGCCGCCGCGTGGATTTGGGAAAACTCCCCGCTCACCTGGTAAGCGGCGACCGGCGCATCGCAACTCTGGCGAACGGTGCGGATGATATCCAGATACGCGCCGGCAGGTTTAACCATAACGATGTCGGCCCCCTCTTCCAAATCGAGACGCACCTCGCGCAAGGCCTCCCGGGAATTTGCCGGATCCATCTGGTAGGTGGATTTGCTGATCGCATCTTTGCCGATCTTGCTGCCCACTGCGTCACGGAAGGGTCCGTAGTAGGCCGAGGCATACTTGGCAGCGTAGGACATGATGCCGGTCTGCGAAAAGCCAGCGGCATCCAGCGCGCGACGCACGGCCGCGATGCGGCCATCCATCATATCCGAGGGAGCCACAATATCAGCACCGGCTTGCGCTTCCATGACAGCCAAGCGGCAGAGCAACTCGACCGTGCGGTCATTCTCAACCGATGAACCATCCGCTGAAAGCAAGCCATCATGCCCATGGTCGGTATAGGGGTCTAAAGCCACATCGGTGATGACAACCAGATTCGGAAACCGCTTTTTGACCTCCGAAACAGCGCGGTAGAGGAGATTCGAGGATTCGAAAGCATGCGAGCCGACATCATTTTTCAGCGTTGGGTCGATGCTTGGAAAAATAGCCACGGCCGGGATATGCAGCTCCAGCGCACGCTCGCAGGCCCGCAGCAAGGAGGCTTCACCCAGCCTCGAAACGCCCGGCATGGACTCAATCGCGAGGTCATCCTTCGACTCATGAATGAACAGCGGCCAGATCAAATCCTCCGGACGCAGGACCGTCTCGCGGACAAGTCGGCGAATATTTTCAGAGCGCCTGTTGCGGCGGGGACGCTGGAGAATTTCAAGTGGCATGGGCGGAGCGTGCAACGACGCCGAGGGATCGTCAAGACGCCTGCTCGAAGGCTGAAATCCCTTCCCTACCCTGCGTCGAGGAGCCATCCTCACAACATGGACGAGCAATTTCCAAAGCAGACCATCGAGTCATTGTGGGCCCCATGGCGGGTCGAGTATTTCCAGGCCGAGCACCGCAGCGGGGTTGATTTTCTATCCGAAGCCGCTGCTACGAGTGATGACCCCGCACACCTCGTGGTGGCGCGGCGCCCCAGCTCTTTTCTGGTGATGAACAAATACCCCTACTCCGCCGGGCATCTCATGGCTGTTCCGTGCCGGAAGGTTGTCAAAATGTCGGAGATCACCGAAGACGAAATCCTCGACCTCTGGCGATTGAGTGTTCACGCGCAGAGGTTGCTTGAGATCGCGGTCAAGGCCCAAGGATTCAATGTCGGCTGGAATCTCGGCAAGGCCTCCGGCGCTGGAGTGGAAGACCACCTGCACATCCACATCGTTCCCCGCTGGGTGGGCGACTCGAATTTCATCGCCGTGATCGGCGGAACACGCATCATCCCGGAAGGCTTGATGCCGCTTTACGAGCGACTGGTAGCCATCGACAAAGAACTCAACATTTCATGAAACCCACCACACTCGGTCCTGTCACAGCAGGGATTCCTAAAAAACTGCGCCGCGTCAGCGAGCCAGCTATCTCGAAGGTCGCCATCCGTCGCAAGCCCGCGCCCTCGCAGGAGTTTTCCTTCAGCCTCAAACCGGCAGATATCGCCAAGCACCTCAACCGCTTTGTCATTGGGCAAAATGAAGCCAAGAAGGTTCTCGGCGTGGCTCTGTGCGACCACTTTCAGCATGTGCGCCTCACGCTGGAAGGCAAAGAGGCTCCCTTTTACCAAAAACAGAATGTCCTCCTGCTCGGCCCCACCGGAGTTGGAAAAACCCACCTCATCCGCTCGGCGGCTGATCTGATCGGCGTTCCCTTCGTGAAAGCAGATGCCACCAAGTTCAGCGAGACAGGCTATGTCGGCGGCGATGTGGACGACCTCGTGCGCGACCTCATCCGCCGCGCTGGAGGTGATATCAAACGCGCCTCCCACGGCATCATCTACCTCGATGAAGTGGATAAGCTCGCGGGATCATCCGAGGGCGGTGGACGCGATGTCTCCGGGCGCGGCGTCCAAACCAACCTCCTCAAACTCATGGAGGACGGCGATGTGCCAGTGCTGTCGCCAAATGATGTGACCGGCCAACTCCAGTCCGCCATGAGTGCCGCCCGAGGCAACACACCCGGCATGCCCGATACGATTTCGACACGCCACATCCTCTTCATCGCCAGCGGAGCCTTTGTTGGCATCGACCAGATCATCCGAGACCGCCTCACATCCCCCCAGCTCGCCCTGGAAAAAGCCCACGCACAAATCAGCACCGCCGACTTTATCCGCTTCGGACTGGAACCCGAATTCGTCGGCCGCCTGCCAGTGCGCGTCGCCTGCCACGCACTCGATGAAGATGACCTTTTTCATGTCCTGAGCCGAAGCGAGAGCAGCCTGCTCCACCAATACGAGCGCTCCTTCGCAGCCTACGGCATCAGCCTCCGCTTCCAACCCGAGGCCCTCCGCCGCCTCGCCGCACTGGCGAGGGACGAAAAAACCGGCGCACGCGGCCTCATGACCGTCCTCGAACGCACCTTCCACGACCTCAAAGTCCGCCTCCCCTCCACCAAAATCCGCTCCCTGAACATCACTCCAGAAACAGTGGAAAACCCTGCGGCAGCCTTGAAAAAACTTCTGTCGAAATCGAAATGAGGTTAGACATCGTGCATCAACTTCTCGGCAAACGCCTGTTTTCCTAACGCACACAGCCAATCTTGAAAGAAAATGAACCCTGACCCCCAGTTCCCGTCGTGCAGAGCGTGTTTA
>CAXNGJ010000170.1:0-4059 GCA_964201895.1 Terrimicrobiaceae bacterium | reverse complement strand
CCAGAAAATTCCAATATGGCATCTCACTCGGCACACGCTGGGGCCGGACTCGTCGGGCGATCGATGAAAAAACCAGCCTGCATATCAGATCAGGATGCGGAGGCCTCCACCGAAACCAACTCACCCCCTGAGAAACGGAGGCTCAACTGGATGGGATGGCAACACACGGAACAATCTTCGATCATCTCGACAGACGAGTGTGATGTGTCGGCCAAAATGCCGAATAACTCACCGCAGTAGGGGCACTCGATCTCGACATCCTCGACGCCGTCCATAGCGGATTAGTCCTCCAGCCGGATTATCTTGGCATCGCTCCAGAGGCCTTCGAGGTCGTAGAAGGCGCGTTTCGAATCCAAGAAGATATGGCAAATGAGTCCGCCAAAATCGGTAACGATCCATTGGCTCACGGGGAAGCCATCGGCCGAAAGGGGGCGCGCTTCACATTCCTCACGGGCCTTTTCGCGGATCGATGAGGCGATGGCCTTGAGCTGGGGTTCAGAGTTTGCGGAGCAAATGAGGAAGAAATCGGTAAAGTCGGAGACGCCACGCATATCGAGCAGGACGATGTCTTCGGCCTTTTTATCAGCGGCGGCCGACGCGCAGACGCGGGCGAGTTTTTCAGTGTCAGTCATTCAGGTAAAGTTGATGCCGTGTGAGAATCGCGCAAACGGCGTCCGGCAGCAAGTAGCGAACCGAGAGGCCCCGGGCAATGCGATTCCGGATGTCTGTGGAGGAAATATCGATATTGCGGCTGATGACCGGAAAGCCCTCGGCGGTCTCCAAGTTGCCTCGAGCCAGCACGACGAAGGATGCCAATTTCTTGAGCTCGTCAATTTCCCTCCATGTGTGAAGGGCTGATGCGTTATCCTCTCCGATAAAATAAAAAAACTCAGCCTGTGGAAAATACCGCCTCATGAGCCGCACCGTTACAACGGCGAAAGACGGCCCCTCACGCTCGGCCTCGCAGGCATCCATCGAAAACCGGGGTTCACCGGCAATAGCGGCCGCGACCATTTCGCAGCGAAAACGGGCAGCCACAGGCGGGCGCGCAAGCTTGTGGGGAGACACATTCACCGGAATGAAAATGACACGATCCAAGCCAAGGGACTCCATGGCATCACGCGCCAGAATGAGATGTCCGTGGTGGATGGGATCGAAGCTCCCGCCGAACAAACCGATTTTTTCTGAAGAAATCATTTCGACAGCCTGCATCAAATCTGGTTTTCCCCTCCTGATGCCATCCCAAAATCCCGGTCAGCTTCTTCTCGTTGGTGTTCCCGGCGCGGAACTCGATTCCGAATCCGCCCGCCTCTTCCGTCAAATCCAGCCCGGAGGATTCATCCTCTTTGGCCGAAACATCAAGACCCCCCAGCAACTCCGCAAGCTCATCGACGACCTCCGCGATCTGAGCAGCGTGGAGCCGATCATCACGATCGACCAGGAGGGCGGACGAGTGTCCCGACTCAAACTCATCGGCAACGAACCTCCCAACGCCCAGCAACTCCGCGACTGCGGGAATCTCGATTTGATCCGCCTCCATGGAGACATCACCGGTCGCATCCTGCGCATTTTCGGCTTCAACTTGGACCTCTGCCCCGTGCTGGATATTTCCTTCGACGACGAGGCCGACAACTCGCTTCGCGGACGCTGCTACGGGCGCGATGTCGCCGAGGTCATTGAAAAATCCAGCGCTTTCAACGAGGCACTGCGGGCCACTGGAGTGATGAGCTGCGGCAAACATTTCCCGGGCTATGCCTCGGCCGGCCTCGACCCGCACCACGAACTTCCCCGCATCGAGCGCTCGAAGGAACTCATGGAAGAGCACGAACTCGCCGTCTTCCGGCACTTCGCAAAATCGGTGGATAGCATGATGATTGGACACATTGCCGTTTCAGGACTGGACGCGGTGAATCGCCCCGCCTCGCTCTCACCCGTCATCATTCGCGACCTGCTGCGGAAGGATATGGGATTTGAGGGCCTCGTGATGACAGACGATCTCGATATGGGAGCCATTCTGAATCACTACGGATTTGATGAAACGATGCGCCTCGGTATCGAAGCGGGCAACGACATGCTCATGATCTGCCACCGCATCGAAATGGCCGCCGCCGCGAAGAAGGCCATCGACACCATGGGCAAAAAACTCGACGAGGCTCTTGAAGCCATGGCGCGCTGCAAGTCGCGCCTCGCTCCGCCCACGCCGTTTTCGCTGGAGGCATTCCATGCGGTGGATGCCGAAATTTACGACCTCCGCGTGTCTGTTCTAGGCCCCGAATTAGCCGCGCAGCGCAGTCCAGAAGACGGGAAACGCTCGCCGGTGGAGCTTTACTGAAGGAGAATTTTCACCATGGAGGACACGGAGAGCACGGAGGTGACTTTTTCTGGTGACCATATACCAAGAAATGCCGTTTGAATCTGGGTCGTCCTGTTTTTGTGTTAAAAAGATCGTTTTTGGATTTAAGCTGAACCCACTTTGAGCACGCCAAATCGAGTCAATATCCGCACGCCTGATGTCATGGCCCATGTCCACGCACAGGTTGAAAAACATTATCGCAGCGAGTTGGTGGAGAGGATTCGAGCGCAAGGCGGCGTCCTTCAGGTTGGGGATACGACCATCCGGTTGGCGAAGGAATTCGGTTTTTGCTACGGGGTTGAGCGGGCAATCGATCTGGCCTATGCAGCAGGCAAGGTTTTCACAGACCGGCGGATTTTTCTTCTGGGTGAAATCATCCACAACCCGGATGTGAATGCCCAGATGGATGCGCTCGGCATACAGCATCTCGCCGCCCACCCTTCCGACGCCGATCTGAAAAATTTGAAAAGTGATGATGTCGTGATCGTGCCCGCCTTCGGAGCCGAGGTGTCGGTGATCGACGCGGTGAAGGCGCATGGCTGCCAGATCGTGGACACCACCTGCGGGGATGTGATGAGTGTCTGGAAGCGCGTGCGGCAAAATGCCACCGAGCGGGTCACCTCGATCATTCACGGCAAAGCCTCGCATGAGGAGACGCGCGCAACGGCCTCGAGGGCCCTTGGTGGTGACGGACTGGGACATTTTGTGATCGTGCTGGATTTGAAGCAGTCTCAGAAGGTGGCCGACTTCATGGTGAATGGCGGTGACCCTGCGGAGTTTCTTGCCGCCTTCCGTGGAGCGGTAAGCCCGGGGTTCGACCCTTTGCAACACCTGCAGCGCATCGGCGTGGCAAACCAAACCACCATGCTGCGCAGCGAAACTGAAGCCATTCAAAACCTGCTGCGGGAGGCCGTGGCAAAGCGCGACGGTGGCAGCACGGCAAACTTTCGGTATTTCGATACGATCTGCGGAGCCACACAAGATCGTCAAGATGCCCTCTTCCAACTCCTGAACGAATCCCTCGACATGCTCATGGTGGTCGGAGGTTACAATAGCTCGAATACAACCCATCTGGCCGAAATCGGGTTAGAAAAGCTACCCACCTGGTTCATCCGCAATGCGGACTGCCTGACCTCAGCGAATGAAATCCGCCACTTCGACCTGCACGCTAAAAAAGAAATTGTCTCGAATGATTGGCTGCCGGACAGGAAGATTCTGACTATCGGCATCACAGCGGGGGCCAGTTGCCCGAACAGCCTCATCGAAGACACCCTCCGCCGCTTGCTGGAACTGCGCGGAGAGTCTGTGGCCTGAGGTTTCTTGCCTACGGGATTTGGGGCAATTTTTGTGGCACGGGCGTCTCGAAACCCTTGGAAGGCGGTGCTCTGTCCGCGCCCATTTTTCCCGCGCGCCAGCGCGGTCTTGTCGGCCGGAATGAGGCGGGGCTGCGCCCCGCATAAGTCGGACGACACGGAGGTCGTCCCTCCAGTATCACAACGAACGCGGCGCGGGAGCGCCCATCGTAATGCTTGGAGGGCGATGCTCCGTCGGCGCCCATTTTTCCCGCGCGCCAGCGCGGCCTTGTCGGCCGGAATGGGGCGGGGCTGCGCCCCGCGTGAGTCGGACGACACGGAGGTCGTCCCTCCAGTATCCCAACGAACATGGCGCGGGAGCGCCCATCGTAATGCTTGGAGGGCGATGCTCTG
>CAXNGJ010000169.1:0-4074 GCA_964201895.1 Terrimicrobiaceae bacterium | reverse complement strand
ATTAAAAACATGTTTAAAAAGTATAGGTTTAAAATTGGGATCAATTTTTAAAATCCGTTTGATCAGATTATCTTTCAGATGATCTGGTAGCTTGAGCCCCCCAAGGCCGAAGTCGGTTCCCATCCTCGCACCCAAGGCAGCCAACTTATCCAGTTGCTTACTATACGAGACCTTATTAATCAAACCGGCTGCGTCCAGTCTCAACAGAATTCCGGCCAATACCGCGGGGATTTCGCTTTCATTTTGGATAGATTTTGAGGTGCTAGAAGAGTTTGACTTGCCCGGAAGATCCATACCAATGGTGGCCACAAGCAGATCGTTGATGAGTTGAATGGCAGCGATCGTCGGGTGGCCAAAGTTCGCATTGCCCAGCTTGCCGTCTGGGCGGCTTGTTGTCGTTCCACCATACTGCCTCGCTATCTGGGCGTATGTGGTCTCACCTCTATTCACTGCATCGTCGATTGCCTTAATAGTCAATTGGGGGGAAATCGGCCACACAGAATCCCATGGCTGATAGCTTAAGCCCCAACCGACCAATTTCTTATATTCGAAACCCCGCTTAGTTTCTGCGGATTTTGCTTTGGAGCTCCCTCCGCCGAAGACGGCCGCTGAATAGCGAACAAAGGAGGTCACCTGACCTTTGTATGGACCAGACATTGCTGGTTTGGAATTGTAACCGAAATCCACTTTAAAAACACCCTCGAAAGGAACTTTACTCTCGACATTCAGTCCTTTAAGCTCTGCTATCACTTGGTTTGCGGAGCGCCAATATTTCGGGGATATAAGTTTTTTGACTATAGCGTTTTTAATCGCACCTACCACCTTCGAAATTTGTTCCTTAAAAAGCCCATTTTTAATGGCTACGGAGAATGAAAATCCTGTGCCTTTTAGATCGTTGATATCGTTTGTAAAATTTCTTGTAGGAAAAGAGGCCGAAAATGCCACGTTATCTCCAAGGCCTAAAGACACTCCAACGGATTCCTTGTTCTTCGTCCGCTGAATGGCCCCCCCGCTGATGTTGCGATCGCGGTAAGAATATTCAGTTTCAGCGGAGCCGAAGCCGATGGAGTATCTCGGAAACTTTGCAGTAAAACTTTCTCTCGTGACTCTATTGATAGCATAGCCTCCGCCGGATGGATGTTGGAATCTGAGGAGATCTTTAAGAGCTTGTTGCAGGGTAGGAGTCGGCATAACTTTAACTTATTTTTTAGTTGAATTTTTCAAATACATGCCACCCTTCCTGCTCATCGATTCATCGAGCCAATGCCGTGTAAGCAGTCCGGCAAATCGTGATTTCTTTCTGAGCGCCAAGTCGGAGGCACGTCAACTTCTTTAAAGGCACCGGCTGGAGTCGATCAACAGAAAGCGTGTCACAATTTCGTAACATTCGACGATAATTTGCTCGCCGATTCTCAATCCTGCCCGCACCGCCTTGCTGCGCGGTTCGTGGCATTTTCCTAAAAAAATGCAACCCGCGTCCCCGATCATGTTGCTGAGAAAGGGCCTGGGCCGCCAAGAAGATTGCGCGATGCCCGATAGAAGTCGGAAATGGCAAACTCTAAACGAGCTTGGATACATCGACTGGCAAAGAGTTTGGCAAGGCGGCCCTTGCCGTCAACGCAATGGCCACCGGCTTGCAGTAGCGTGATGTTTTGAAAGGAGCACTCATTCGCTACATGTCCGCCCACGGCACTCCTGCAAAAGCCACAACAGCCGCTTAGCCTACCCCAAAAATTTCCTTTATCTTCTGCTCCGCAGAATAAGAGGCCAACTCAGTCGATAAAACTGCAGACATACTCGCAGATGCCATCTGCAACCGAAATGTCGAAGCCCGACTTGGCTGGAACATCGAAGAACTCCCCGCCTGTGTAGGTCGCACGGGCCTCGGAAGCGTCGATCTGGACCTCGCAGGTGCCTGCGACAATCTCCATGCGCTCCGCCTTGTCTGTGCCGAAGTGGTAATGGCCCGGATAAATCAGGCCGAGGGTTTTCTTGCTGCCATCCGCAAAGCCAATGCTGTGGCTGACGACCTTGCCGTCAAAATAGATATTGGCCTTGGTGATGGCAGTGACATTTGAAAACTCAGATGGGATGGCGGACATAGGGGCTAAAGGATGATGCCTCTCGGGACTGCGCTCAAGACTTCGTTAGGGATCTGACGAAGGATTTCTGGCGACTGCACTCTGTCACGAGAAATCTATTCGTTGATATCCTGCGTGACACCTTCGCGACCGCGCAGGCGCATGAGGATTGGGAGGCCGGGATATTCCCATTGATCGCGGATGCGAGCGCAGAGGTAATTTTGGTAACTTTCCGGCAGGAGCCTTGGGTCGTTGACAAAGAGAACGAAGAGCGGTGGTGCGATCTCGGAGTTTGAGCTCTCCTTGGCCTGTGCGGCGTAGAGGAGTTTGAAGCGGCGGGATCCGCGCGAGGGCGGAGACTGGCGTTCCATGGCCGCTCGCAGCACGCGATTGAGTTCGCCAGTTCCCGCGCGGCGCGTGGCGTGCTGGCGCACCTTTTCAACCATGGTGAAGAGGCGTCGAACGTTTTCACCGGTGAGCGCCGAGAGGATCACGACAGGTGCGTAATCGAGGAAGAACAATTCGGCCCTTGCGCGTTCCACATGCTCACGCAGCAAGTCCGGGTCGTTATTCGTCTGCTTCTCGATCAGGTCCCACTTGTTCAGAACAATGATGGCTGGTTTTTTCGCTTTCTGGATGAGGCCGGCGATTTTCTTGTCCTGGGCGGTGACTCCGCTTGTGGCGTCGATGACGAGGATATTGATATCCACCCGGCGGATGGTTTTTTCCGAGCGCATGACGCTGAAGACCTCCACCGAGGTGTTGTGTTTCGACCGATGCCGGATGCCGGCTGTATCGCAGAGGATATATCGCTGACCCTCATACTCGGCTTCGACATCGATGGTGTCGCGCGTGGTGCCGGCGATGTCGCTGACCGTCGTGCGGTTGTCGTTCAGGATTTGATTTACGAGGGAGGATTTCCCGACATTCGGCCGACCGATGAGAGCCAGCTTGAGCGGCGGCATTTCATGCGCTTCCAGCTCGGGCTCCGGCTCGGGCAGGAGCGACTCGATCACATCGACCAACTCACCAATGCCACGCCCGTGGGCGGCACTCACGGTAACAAGGTTCTTGAAACCCAGACGCGAAAACTCAAACGAACGCGACTCGTGACCTTCCGTATCCACTTTGTTCACGACCAAAACAACCTGCCTTGCCACGGTACGAATCATCGAGGAGAGCTCGCCATCAAGGGGCGTGACGCCATCGATCGAGTCCGTCACAAAAAGAATCACATCCGCACTCCCCATGGCGATGAAGGCACCCTCGCGCGTGCTTTCTGCGAAGTCGGGGTCGGGCTCCGAGCCGATGCCACCGGTGTCCGTGATCTCGAACGGCGCTTGGCCGAGATTGCAGATCGAGCCGATGCGATCGCGTGTCACGCCGGGTTGGTCATGGACAATAGAAATTTGGCGTCCCGCAAGACGGTTGAAGAGGGCCGATTTTCCGACGTTCGGACGGCCTATGATGGCGACGTTTCGCATGTATTAGGAATGTGGTTTGGCGTGGTGGCGAGCCTCGAAGCTGCCTCGGATCAAATAATCCACCCCGCTGATGAGAGTGAGAATACCAGCCAAATACACAGAAGCCAGATAATGCGGCAACTGAAGCATCATCCAAGCGATCGCCACCATCTGCGCGGCTGTGGCGGCTTTGCCTGTCCAACTCGGTTTCACATCAAGCCCCCCATTTAAAAAATAAAGAACACCGCAACCGGCCAGGATCACCACATCCCTCGCAATGACCAATACAGGAAACCAAAGCGGGAAGGCTTGATTCCAATTGCTGAAACTCAGCGTGACAATGGCCGTGAGCAAAAGCCCCTTGTCTGCGATGGGATCAAGCACCGACCCGAGGCGACTGCGCTGATTCCAATGCCGGGCAATGTAGCCATCCAACCCATCCGTAGCCGCCGCCAATATGAAAACCAGAATCGCGGCCACACGCTGCCACTCGAGAGGCGCACCCGCGTCCAGACTCTGCCCATAGGAAA
>CAXNGJ010000168.1:0-4076 GCA_964201895.1 Terrimicrobiaceae bacterium | reverse complement strand
AAAAAGGAAGGCTCCCGGCGCGAGACCGCAGAACTGGGCTGCTCCGACAAAATAGGCGAGGCCCATTTGCTCGCGGATGCGATTGAAGAAGCGTGAGCCAAGATCGCTCGAGGCTTCGCTGATCAGTTCGAGCGCGATGCGGTCCGGGTCGTTCACCGAGGCCCCTTGGAATCCGAGCATGAGGACAGCCTGTTTCTTGTCCAGATGCGCGGTGGCGGGAGCCAAACCTGAGATGGGCGCAGGCTTTTCGATATTCTCAAAGGCCAGCGCGCCTTTGGGCATCGCAGCAAAGGATTTCTCGAAGAGTTTCACCACTTCGTCGGCCTTCACATCACCGAAGACAGAGATCACGCCATTCGCAGCGCAGGCGAATTTTTTGTGGAACTCGCGGAGTTGTGCGGCGCCGATGCCGGATACAGAATCTGGCGAGCCGAGATTGCGCAGGGCATAGGGATGCGAGCCGAAGAGGTTTTCACGAACAAGATTGCGGGCCACCGAGGTGACCTGCTCCTCGTCAGCCTTGATACCGGCAATCTGCGTGCGTTTCTCCAACTCAACCTCACGCTCGGGGAATGTGGGGTTCAAAAGCACATCAGCCAGGACATCGACGCCGAGCTTGAGGTCCGGCCGCATGACATCCACCGAAACGGTGAAAGAGTTGTTGCCGCTGTCCGAGCCGATGCTGCCGCCCACGCCTTCGATATCGTCGGCGAGTTGCTCAGCGCTGCGGGTTTTTGTGCCCTTGAGGACCGTGCGGGAATAAAGGCGGGTGATGCCATTTGTTTCCTTCGTCTCGGCGAGCAGACCGCCACGGAAGACGGCGCTCATGGCCACGAGCGGGATGCGGGAGTCCTCGCGCACGAGGAGGCGCAGGCCATTTGAGAGGGTGAATTTCTGGATTTCGCCGGCTTTGTTTTCGGCAGACTGTATTGCCTCGGACTTGGCAGCGGGCGGGTTGATCGACGTCACATTCAAAGACTCGTCGCGGAGGTATTCGCGGGCGACGCGTTGCACATCGGCGGCGGTCACTTTCGAAATCTGGTCCAGATAGTGGCGGGTAAAATTCAGATTGCGGGTGAGCATCCAATTCGAACCGAGGTCTGACGCTTTGCCGCGCGCCGTGGTAAGTCCGTGCAGCTGCGAGGAGAGCAGCGAACGGCGAGCGCGGTCGAGTTCAACCTCGGTGACTCCGTTCTTTTTGAGGTTCTCGAGAATCGCGAGGGATTCCTTCTCGGCCGCCTCGCGCTTGTCGGGATCGGTCACCGCCTGCATGAGGAAGACGCCTTCGGACTGGAGTGAAAACATGCCGGCGCCAGCGCTGTGGGCGATTTGTTTTCGCTCGCGGATTTCACGGTTCAAACGCGAACTCGCTCCGTTGCCGAGGATTTCGCCGAGAATTTCCAATGCGGGCGTGTCGGAATTCGTCACGCCGGGCACGCGCCAAGACATGGACAGACGCGACAACTCAGTCGGAAACTCCTCGTGCACCTCGCGGCGCCCCATTTGAGGAGGCTCGGTGGCCACGTAGAGTGGCTCGAGAGCTTTGCGGGGAGCGGAATCAAAAAGCTCGCCGAGTTCCTTGCGGATCGCAGCGGCATCGACATCCCCCACCACGACGAAAGTCAGATTGTTCGGGACATAGCGGGATTTGTAATAGTTCAAGACATCCTCCCGGGTGAGCTTGTTGTAGACATCGAGGTAGCCGATTACTGGATGCCTGAACGGACTGGTGGTGAAAACCGTGTCGAGCATGAGCTGCGAGCTCTGGCGACCGGGATCATCAAATCCCATGGCAAACTCGCGGCGGATGACCTCCTGCTCCTTCGTGTATTCCTCCTCCGGAAGCGTGGCATTCTGCATCGCATCGGCAAGGATCGCGACGGCATCCGAGGCGCCCTCTTTTGGGACATCGATCCAGTAGACCGTGCGATCAAAGGAAGTGTAGGCATTGATATAACCGCCCCGGTTTTGGACCTGCTTGGCAATCTCGCCCGGCGGGCGCTTTTCCGTGCCTTTGAAAAGCATGTGCTCCAGGATGTGCGACAACCCGGCGCCCATCTTTTCACCCTCATGTATGCTCCCCGTGCCGCACCAGGCCTGCACGCTGGCTACCGGTGCGCTGCGGTCCTCGTCGACGATGAGCGTGAGGCCGTTTTCATAGGTGAAGACTTGGGCCTTGGATTCAGGGAGAGTGAGGCTTTCGGAGGTTTTGGCTTGGGTGTGATCAGGCATAAAAACAAGGGCAACTGCCATGGCAGCGGTGAGAAGACGGGGTTTCATAGGAAGGTTCCGACGCTGAGAGGGGGTTCGACGTTCAAAGAATCCGACAGTGGACGGAAGGGAGCGACAAAGGCCTCGCGGAAATCAAACACATCGCGGAAACTCTCCGCCGTATCCTCATCGGTCTTTCCGAAGATGCCGGCCTGGACGAGATTGAAGACCATCTGCCCGACATCCGCCGTGGCCATGACTCCCCAGTAATTCAGAACCATGAGTGCCATCGGACCGAATTCGGCGAGGGCGTGAATCCGAAAGCCATCGAGCAACTCGACGGCTCCAACATGGGGACCGGGCTCCTTTTTTGACTTCTTGCGGCGCTTGATCGTGGCCTCGAGCGAGTCGCGAAGGAAGGCATAGGCTTCGGGATGATAACGACGGTCGTCTTGGCAGACCGTTTCGACGGCTTCTTGAAATCCTGTGTTCTGCATTATTGGGTCTTGGGAGCCACAGCGAAGGGAGCTGCATTGTCAGGGCGAGGCTCCCTCCAGTGCCGAACACCAAAGCCCAACACCAGAATGAATACAAAGCCCACAACAAGCGTCTGCTCGCGGCGCGTTAGCTCAAACATGAATGCCACGATAAACCGAAACGCACATGGCGCAAGACGTGTGATGCGCAAAATCGATGCCTCGCAGAAATCCTGCATCTACTGCCGCGTTGACGCCACAGCGCGAGTCGGGTTTTATTCCGCCCCTATGTCCAAAGACGCTTCTGCCACCCGAATGGAAAAAATCGTCAGCCTCTGCAAGCGGCGCGGGTTCATTTTCCAATCCTCCGAAATCTACGGCGGCCTGAACGGCTTCTGGGACTACGGCCCGCTCGGTGTGGAATTGAAAAAAAACCTCAAGGACTTCTGGTGGCGGCGGAATGTGCGCGAGCGGGACGACATGGAGGGAATGGATGGATCAATCATCATGAACCGCGCCGTCTGGAAGGCCTCAGGGCACGAGGAGACATTCAGCGATCCGATGGTGGACTGCAAAGTCTGCCACTCCCGCAACCGCGCCGACCAACTGCCCGAGAAAGACGGCAAAAAATACTGCCCGAGTTGTGGTAGCCGCGACCTCACGGAAGCGCGCGACTTCAATCTCATGTTCAAAAGCCACGCTGGCCCGATTGAAAGCGAGGACAACCTTGTTTATCTCCGCCCCGAGACCGCGCAGGCGATTTTTGTGAACTTCCGCAATGTGCTCGACACCTCGCGCCAGAAGCTTCCCTTCGGCATCGCGCAGATCGGAAAAGCCTTTCGCAACGAGATCAATCCCCGTAACTACATCTTCCGCTCGCGCGAATTCGAGCAGATGGAGATCGAGTATTTCTGCCGGCCGGAGGACGGCATGCAACTCACCGACTACTGGCTCGAGCAACGGCTCAAATTCTACGAGGACATCGGCATTCCCCGCTCGAAGATCCACATCAATGACATTCCGGATGGAGAAAGAGCGTTCTACTCTAAGAAGACCTACGACCTCGAATACGAGTTCCCATTCGGCGTGAGCGAACTCGAAGGCATCGCCTACCGCACCGATTACGATCTCGGAAAACACATCGAGCACTCCGGCAAGCCGCTCGACTACTTCGACGAGGCCACCAAGGAACGCTTCGTTCCGCATGTCGTGGAGCCCAGCGCCGGCGTGGACCGCACCACACTCGCACTCCTCTGCGAGGCCTTTGATGAGGAAACCGTCACCGACGAGAAAGGAAACTCCGAGACCCGTACCGTCCTGCGTTTTCACCCCCGCATGGCCCCGATCAAATGCGGCATCTTCCCGCTGCTGAAAAACAAGCCCGCGCTT
>CAXNGJ010000167.1:0-4077 GCA_964201895.1 Terrimicrobiaceae bacterium | reverse complement strand
TGCGTGAACTCCTCGCCTCGCGCCTGCGCGATGCGCTCACCACCTGCGGTCTCGACTCCTCCCGCGCCGATGTCTCACAAGTCGCCGATGCCCGGTTCGGCGACTATCAGGCCAATGTTGCGATGGTTCTCGCCAAGGAAAAAAAGGCGAACCCCCGCCAGTTGGCATCCGAAATTTTATCAAAAATCGATGTGACCGGACTCGCGGCCACTCCAGAGATTGCCGGCGCAGGCTTTATCAATTTCCGCCTGGAGAATTCGTTCCTCTCCGGCGCCTTGTCAGGCTTGGCCGCAGATTCGCGGCTCGGAGTCCATGTGGCGGAGAATCCCAAGAAAATCCTGGTGGATTTCAGCTCGCCCAATGTCGCGAAACCGATGCATGTCGGCCACATTCGGAGCACGATCCTGGGAGATTGCCTGGTGCGCGTTGCGAGATTCCTCGGACATGATGTCACAGCCGACAACCACATCGGCGACTGGGGCACGCAATTTGGCAAGGTCATTTACGGATGGAAACATTTCCTCAACCGTGCGGATCTCGAAAAAGACGCGATTGCCGAGTTGGTGCGTCTCTACCGCGAGGTCACCCGACTTGAAGAAACGGACGAATCCATCAAGCGCAGCGCCCGCGAGGAACTCGTAAAACTCCAGGCCGGCGATGCCGAAAACCTCGCCATTTGGAAGCAGACAGTCGAGCTGTCTTGGCGCGAATTCGAAAAACTCTACGCGCTACTCGACATTCGCTTCGACGAGCGCTTGGGGGAAAGCGCCTACAACGATGCGCTTGCGCCGCTCTGCGCAGAGCTCGAAAAGCGCGGCATCGCAACCACCAGCGAGGGCGCGCTCTGCATTTTCTTTCCCGACACTCCCATACTCGAGGGCAAGCCTGCCATCATCCGCAAAAGCGATGGCGGGTTCCTCTACGCGACGACAGACCTCGCGACCATCGAGTATCGCATCAAACACTGGAATCCCGACGCCATCTGGTATGTCGTGGGTGTCCCTCAGGCCCTTCATTTCCAACAAATCTTCGCCGCCGCAAAAATGATGGGCATCGAGTGCGAACTGAAACATATCGGCTTTGGGAGCATTCTCGGTGAGGACCGCAAAATCATGAAGACCCGCTCCGGTGAAAACGTGGGCCTTGCCGAGGTTCTTCATGAAGCCATCGAGCGCGCCCGCCGCATCATCTCAGCGCGTGCAGACCAGTTGCCACCGGATGAAGCAGAGTCCATTGCCCGATTGATCGGCCTTGGCGCAGTGAAATATGCCGAACTCTCCCAAAATCGCCTCACCGACTACGTCTTCTCCTGGGACAAGCTACTCGCATTCGAGGGAAACACCGCGCCCTACCTGCAGAACGCCTATGTCCGCATCCGCTCGATCTTCCGCCGGGCAGAGGAACCCGCCAATCCCGCAGCGCCTCTGCTCCTGAACGAACCTGCTGAGCGCGCCTTGGGGCTCAAACTGCTTCAATACGCCGAGACAGTCCCCCTCGTTTTGGAGGAGTTCCGCCCCAACATTCTCGCCAATTACCTCTACGAGTTGGCAAACACCTACCACTCGTTCTACGAGGCGTGCCCGGTTATCAAAGCGGATCCCGCAAACCGGGCCAGCAGGCTTCTCCTCAGCGATATCACAGCGCGCACACTGGCTCATGGCCTCAGCCTTCTTGGCATCGGTTGCCCGGAGAAAATGTAAAAATGCCAATGAGTCCAGTCCGCGCTCTGTGACAAAATTGTCACGCTGAGAGATTAGCCATCACTGCCACCGGAAGCATAAAATTCCGCCCGCTATGGATTTTTTAGCAACCGCCTACACCGATCCGACTTTCCTGACCTATCTCTTCCTCGCGCTGGCCATTGGCATGGCGCTGGGCTTTGAGTTTGTGAATGGCTTCCATGACACGGCCAACGCCGTCGCGACAGTCATCTACACCCACACACTCAAGCCTACGCCGGCTGTGATTTGGTCCGGCATCTGGAATCTGATCGGAGTGCTGACATCCTCCGGCGCTGTCGCCTTTGGAATCGTCGCCCTCCTGCCTGTGGAGTTGGTCCTCAACGTCAGTTCCGCAGCCGGATTTGCGATGGTGTTTTCGCTGCTTGTCTCGGCCATTGTCTGGAATCTGGGCACATGGTGGCTTGGCCTCCCCGCCTCCAGTTCGCACACCCTCATCGGATCGATCATCGGAGTCGGCCTCGCAAACGCACTCATCGGCCCAAGCCACTCGATTACCGAAGGCGTCAACTGGGCCAAGGCCACGGATGTCGGCCTCGGGCTTATCATTTCGCCCCTCATTGGTTTCGCCGCCGCCGCGTTGCTTCTGATCACACTCAAGATTCTCGTTCGGAACCCGGACCTCTACAAAGCCCCATCAGGTAAAAAAGCTCCTCCACTTTGGATTCGGGGCATCCTCATGCTCACATGCACTGGAGTGAGTTTCGCCCATGGTTCCAACGATGGACAAAAAGGAATGGGCCTCATCGTCCTGATCCTCGTCGGCATCCTCCCGGGAACCTATGCCTTGAAAATGTCCGCTGACAACTCCGCTGTCGCTGGAATCGCCGCAGAGGCCGCTTCGATTTCCACGATCTTCGAACGCGATGCAGGAAAAAAAATCTCCGGCGAGCAAGCGAACGAGATCCTCGCCGATTTCATCAAACCGAAAGGAACACCGAGTCCTGATGTCCTCGCAGCCCTCGCGGGCGCGTGTGACGACATTGCAAATCGCCTGAAAACCGCCGAAACCTTCCAAGCCCTGCCGCCCAGCCACCGCGGCGATGTCCGCACCGATCTCTACCTCATTTCAAAATCCATCGGCAAACTGGACAAAGCCGGCAAGTTGGACATGGATCCCAAGATCAAGAAAAGCCAGCAAGACATGGCGCGTCATGCCGAACAGCTCACAAATTACATTCCCGACTGGGTGAAATATGCCGTCGCCCTCGCACTCGGACTCGGCACCATGATCGGCTACAAACGCATCGTGAAAACCGTGGGCGAAAAAATCGGCAAGGACCACCTCACCTACGCACAAGGAGCATCCGCCGAGGCCGTGGCCATGAGCACGATCATGGTTGCCGACCACTTTGGTTTGCCCATCAGCACAACGCATGTCCTCTCCTCGGGTGTCGCTGGCACGATGGCGGCGAACAACTCCGGACTCCAGATGGCCACGGTTCGAAACATCCTTCTCGCATGGGTCTTGACGCTGCCGGTCTGTGTTTTTCTAGGCGCTGTCCTTTTTGCCGGTGCACTCAACGCTATCGCCCTGCTAAGCGCTCACTGAGCCCTATCGATTCATTTCGCATTCGAAAAATTCTCACCCAAGCCATCAGGTCGGCTTTACTTTTCCCATCCGAGTGGTAGATAGAAAACCAATGCGCCCTCTGTTCTCTTTGCCTTCCCTTATTGCGTTTGTCTCAACCCCTGCGTTCGTCTTCGCACAAACCAACCTGATCCAAAATCCAGGCTTCGAGAGCTCGATGCGTTCAGCCAATGTCTGGACGGGAATAAGCGCCTCTGGCATGATCGAAGCCTCCACCGAAGAAGCCAATGTCCTAGGAGCGGACGGAAAAATCGGGAAACAAATCATGCCCATTTCGGTCAGCGCCGGCGACCTGAATAATGATGGCTTGAACGATATCGCTGTCATGGACAGTCAAGGCTATCTTCGGGTGCATTTTAACATCGGCACGAAGCAGGGGCCGAAATTTGGTCCAGCCGAGTTTTCCTCCCTCCTCCTCAATCCAACCGCGCTAAAGCTTCGAGCGACCGAAACCGAGGATCCCAAGGACAAAGGCACGCCAACTACGACTCCCAACCAGACCCCTCGTCCAGCAACCGCCAAGCCCGGAGTGTCGCAACCAGCGGTCTTATCGCCAGATCAAATTTACGCAATGCGCCGATTCCAGAGAATGAACCTCGTCGACATCTCACGCACTGGAAAACTCGACCTGCTCATCGGAAACTATGGTGGAGACGTTCTCCTGATCCCAAATAGCGGTAGCGTAAAGATTCCAGATTTCCGCAATCCGGCCACCTACGAATCAGCCGTTCTGCAAAAAGGATTCGA
>CAXNGJ010000166.1:0-4081 GCA_964201895.1 Terrimicrobiaceae bacterium | reverse complement strand
CAAATGTCTCTGCTTCGTAGATTTTTCCGAGAATATCGCGATGCACTTCGGCGGAGTTCCTGTCAGCGCGGCGGCGGTTTTCCACGCGTGCTGCCACCCATTCACGGATTTCCGTGTTCTCAATGTGCGAAAACTCAACTCCAAGCGTGTCGGAGTAGGTTTGCCGAAGGGCGGAAATCATTTCGCCAAGTGGCATCTGGCGCCCTTGCTGGAAATGACGCGATGACACAACTTCCTTCATGTCCGCGTCGGTAAATCCAAATTCGGAGGGTGAGAGAAGAGGGGCTTCCGGAGCTGTTGGGGAAAGGGGATTCAAGTGCGACGCTGTGTGGCCGATGCCTCTGAAGGCCTCCACCATGGCGTCCACACGGGCCTGGAGTGGAGAGGATGCGATGCCCGAGGCAGCGGCTTCCTCTTCCTTTTTCAAGCGGGCAAGCCCGAGTTCAAAACCCTCGAAAAAGGCGGCCCAGTCAGGAGACACCGAATGCCGGTCGGCCTGCCAGCTTTGGTGCATTTCGTCGATCAGCGTCTCGTTTGCACGAGCGGGAACGGAGGTGTTCATTAAATTTTAGGAAAAAATGGATTTGCAGTCTCCTTGGGTGGAGCGCAGCCAGAAGTTTGAGGTGACATCTCGGAAATATCAAGCCGTGAAAAAATCAGTGCCCCTGAATCGGACGGGAACCGAAAATGGCTGAACCAATCCTGACGATGGTCGCTCCCTCCGAGATGCCTTGCTCGAAATCCCCGCTCATGCCCATCGAGAGTTCCTTGAGCGGATGCCCGCTCGCAGCGGAGAGTGCGTCGCGCAGTTTCCTCAATTCCGCGAAAACCGGTCTGGCGGAGTCCGGATCTTCCGAAAATGGAGCCATCGTCATCAACCCCTCAACGCGCAGGTGGGGGAGGGGAAGAAGCCCCTCCAGTGCTGTGGGAAGTGCGCTGGGGGTGAAGCCAAACTTGCTCTCCTCCCCCGAGACATTCACCTCAAGTAGGATGCTTGCCGTGACGCCGAATTCTCCGGCGATACGGTTCATTTGAAGGGCGAGGGCGGTATTGTCCACACCGTGAAACAAAGCGAAACGCCCGATCACTTTGCGGACTTTGTTGGTTTGCAGATGCCCAATGAGATGCCATTCCAGATTGGGTGACAGGGCGTCGATTTTCGGGAGGGCGTCCTGAACGCGGTTTTCTCCAAAAATACGCTGACCTGCTTCGATGGCCTCCCGGATGATTTCCGGTGGATAGGTCTTTGAAACAGCTACAAGTTTGACTTCCTCGGCGGAGCGCCCATTCCGCTCTGCGGCAGCGGCGATGCGTTGCCTGATAAATTCGAGATTTTCGGCGATCTGGCTCATTTCGGAAATTCTTACATGCCCCACCTATCGCCCGCGATGACTTTTGTGTATCATCTCGGTCGAAATCTCTCTCCATCATGCGTCCTGAAAAATTCACCATCAAACTTCGCGAGGCTTTGAATTCCGCCATGGAATCGGCCTCCAAGAACGAAAATCCCGAGATCACCTGCGAGCATTTGGTTGCCGCCCTCGTTGCGCAGCCGGACGGACTCGCCCGCCCACTCTGCGAAAAGCTCGGCGTGTCCGTGCCAGCCCTCGAGGGGCGCTTGAAAGATGCCATCGCCGCGCTGGCCCATGTGCGTGGCGGCGCCCAGCCGCAGTTCTCGAACGAGTTGAATAAAGTCCTCAACGCCGCTGAGGGCGAGATGGCTATGCTCAAGGACGATTTCGTGAGTGTGGAGCATTTCCTCCTTGCCCTGCTCACTACCAACTACGCCGCCGCGAAAATGCTCAAGGACAGCGGCGTGACGCGCGACAAGCTCATGCAGGCCCTCGTCGCCGTGCGTGGCAGCCAGCGCGTCACCGATCAAGACCCGGAGGGCAAATACCAGACGTTGGAAAAATACGGTCGCGACCTCACCGCTGCCGCCCGCGCCGGCAAGATCGACCCTGTCATCGGCCGTGACGACGAGATTCGCCGCACCATGCAGGTCCTCTCCCGTCGCTCCAAAAACAATCCCGTGCTCATCGGCGAGCCCGGCGTCGGCAAGACCGCTATCGTCGAAGGCCTCGCCCGCCGCATCGTTAGCGGCGATGTGCCGGAATCCCTCAAAAACAAACGACTCATCGCGATGGATATCGGCTCGATGGTTGCCGGCGCGAAGTTTCGCGGGGAATTCGAGGACCGTCTCAAGGCGTTTCTCAAAGAAGTCACTGCCAGCGAGGGCGAGGTCATTCTTTTCATAGACGAGCTTCACACCATCGTTGGAGCCGGAGCCGCAGAGGGGTCGATGGATGCCTCGAATCTCCTGAAACCCCAGCTCGCCCGTGGAGAACTCCACACCATCGGAGCCACCACGCTTAACGAATATCGCAAATACATCGAAAAGGACGCCGCCCTCGAGCGCCGCTTCCAGCCAGTGATGGTCGGCGAGCCGAGCGTGGAGGACACCATCGCCATTCTTCGTGGACTCAAGGAGCGCTACGAAGTGCACCACGGCGTGCGCATCCAAGATGCCGCCCTCATTGCCTCCGCCGTTTTGAGCCACCGCTACATCAGCGACCGATTCCTGCCTGACAAAGCCGTCGATCTCATGGACGAGGCCGCATCCCGTCTCAAGATCGAGCTGGAATCCCTGCCGACCGAGATCGACCAGCTCGAGCGCCAGATCATGCAGCTCGAGATGGAGCGAGAGGCCCTCAAAAAAGAAAAAGACTCCGCCAGTCGCGAGCGCCTCGAAAAGCTCGAGCGCGAACTCGCCGAGGTGAAGCAGCAGGCCTCCACACTCCGCGCCCAGTGGCTCAAGGAAAAAGAGGAAATCGGTAAGACCCAAAAAGTCGCCGAGCGTGTCGAGCAGCTCCGCGCCGAACTCGAGCAGGCGCAGCGCCGTGGCGACCTGCACCGCGCCAGCGAAATCCAATACGGACTTCTCCCCGACATGGAGCGCGAACTCAAAAAAATGGAGCACGCCGCACCTGCGGGGGATTCCGAGAAAAAAGCCACCGCCATCCTCCGCGAGGAGGTCACCGAGGAGGATATCGCGAAGGTCGTTTCCACTTGGACCGGCATCCCCGTTTCCCGACTCCAGGAAGGCGAGCGCGCCAAGCTCGTGAAAATGGAGGAACGCCTCATGGAGCGCGTCGTCGGCCAGCAGCAGGCCATCAAAGCCATCTCCAACGCCGTCCGCCGAGCCCGCGCCGGCCTGCAGGATGAAAACCGCCCCATCGGCTCGTTCCTCTTCCTCGGCCCCACAGGCGTTGGCAAGACCGAACTCTCCAAAGCCCTCGCGGAATTTCTCTTCGACGACGAAGGCGCCATCATCCGCCTCGACATGTCCGAATACATGGAGAAACACACCGTAGCCCGCCTCATTGGAGCCCCTCCCGGCTATGTGGGCTATGAGGAGGGCGGCCAACTCAGCGAGGCCGTGCGACGCAAGCCCTACGCCGTCGTGCTTTTCGACGAAGTGGAAAAAGCCCACCCCGATGTCTTCAATGTCCTCCTTCAAGTCCTGGACGATGGCCGTATCACCGACGGCCAGGGCCGCACGGTGGATTTCAAAAACACCGTCCTCATCCTCACCTCAAACATCGGCAGCCAATACATCATGGAAGACCTGCCGAAAGAGGAGCGCAACCGCCGCGTGCAGGAAGCCCTCCGCAGCCACTTCCGGCCCGAGTTCCTGAACCGCATCGACGAGACGATTATCTTCGATCGGCTCGATGCCAGCCAGATCACCCACATCGTGGACATCCAGCTCCGCCGCCTCCTCGCCCGCCTCGCCAAGCAAAACATCACCCTCACCCTCGACGACTCCGCCAAGCTCTTCCTCGGCAAGGAAGGCTACGACCCCGCCTATGGTGCCCGCCCCCTCAAGCGTGTCATCCAACGCCAAATCCTCGACCCCCTCAGCCTCGAAATCCTCGACGGCCACTTCGGCGAAGGCGACCACATCCAAGCCACGGAAAAAGACGGCCACCTCGAGTTCTCGAAAACCACAGCTTGAAAGGGAGGGCCATCGTCCCGCATGGCCCAAATCTCAGCCGCGAAGCGGCGTCTCAGGGTTGGC
>CAXNGJ010000165.1:0-4084 GCA_964201895.1 Terrimicrobiaceae bacterium | reverse complement strand
GTTCTCATTGCACTAACCCTGCTGGCTGCCATTCCAAACGCATTTGCTGCCTCAACAGCAGACGCGGAGGCTTTCCTGAAAAAATCCGTCAACGATGTTGTCAGCATCGCCAAATCATCACCAAACAGCACGGCTCTGGCCGACAGCCTGCGCCCCCTTTTGCAGAAGATCATCAGCTTCGATGCCATGACGCGGCGTGCTGTAGGACCAGGCTGGAGGCAATTCACCGCTGAGCAACAGAAGGAAGCCACCCGTCTCTTCAGCACCTTGATCATTCGCACTTACTCTGGCAAGTTCACACCCGGTGAATTGCCTGACATTAGATACAAAGCAGCCACCTCCCCATCGCAGGAGCGCGTCGAGGTCTCCACAATGACGCTCTACAAAGGTTCTAAATACAACGTCATCTATCGCCTCGAAGAAATCGATGGCTGGCGCATCACCGATGTCGTCATCGAGGGCGTAAGCATGGTGGCAAACTACCGAACCCAGTTCGATGCCGAATTCAAACAGGGCGGCGTCGATGCCGTTCTCGGAGCTCTTACGAAATCGGTTTCCGCACCATAGCAACAGCACTCTTTGCATGCACAAATTCCTCTTGATTTTGGCCGTATCAGCCCTCGCCTTCTTTGGCTTGGAAATGGCATCTGCCAGCGGCCCTTCCGATAACGACGTCATCACCAAGCACGGCTCAGAGACCGCACCAACACGAGTTGGAAAAACCCAAAACAACCCAAGCGGAACACTCTTTTTAAGAAGACCTGTGGAGCCTTCGCCCAAGCCGAGTCCGAAGTCCACCCCGAAGCCACAAGCAACTCCAGCGTCACCCGTTTCAAAGCCCAAGCCGATCAAGCCTGCTCCAAAAACCGCCGCTGACTCGAAAAATCCCAGCATTAGAATCCAGAAAAAAAACTCCCCATCCCCTTCGAATGATGATCTGGACGAATACAGCCATGTCGCCAACATCGCTGACCCTGCAGAGCCCCTGAACCGGGGTACCTTCTGGCTGAACCACCAACTTTACAACTATGTCCTGCGTCCGGTTTCCAAAGCCTACGAGTTCGTGCTACCCACCCCCGCCCGCAAGGCGATCCACAATGTTTTCGACAATCTGGAATATCCAGTCCGCGTGGTGAATCACGCCCTGCAATTCGAGTTCAAGCGGGCCGATCTGGAGACGCGCAAGTTTTTTGTGAACTCGGTGGCCGGTGTGGGAGGCATCCTGCGCGTCAGCGACCTCATACCCGAGCTGGCAAACATCCCCCCAGCTGACACAGGCCAGACTTTTGCGAAGTGGGGCATCAGCCATGGAGCTTATGTTGTTCTGCCCGTACTCGGGCCGCGGAGCGTGCGCGACACGGTGGGAATGGCCGGAGACTATGCCTTGAACCCAGTTTCCTGGCTCTCCTACGGCGGAGTTACCGGGGCGACCGCCTTGGCAGTGTCCGCTCCAAGCGCCGCTCGAAACATGAATGAGAAGGTCAATCTTTACGATGCAGCCACCCAGAATGCGATCGACCCCTACATCGCCGTCCGCACCGGCTATATCCAATACCGCAAACAAGCCGCCTCCAAATAGGTCCTGGTGCCAGGGAGTGCACGGAATTTGATTCGACGGATGCCGCCATTTTCGCAAGATTTCAACTCCCATGGCTCTTCCCAAGGAGAAAGCACTTGAGCGACTGATCGAAGCCCGTAACGCCGGGCGGCTTGCCCATGCCTACCTGCTGTCAGGTCCGCCTGGTTCTGGTTGCGAGTGGCTCTCAATGCATCTTGCGGCGACAATTCTTGGGACAAGACCGGAGAATGTGTCGGCCCATCCTGATTTCCACCAAGCCGCGCCCGAGTCGAAATCCCGCCGCATCGTCACAGACCAAATCCGCGAACTCGAGCAGGCCTTGCACATGAAGCCGCTCGCCGGTGGAAACAAGGTGGCAGTGATCCACGATGCCGACCGCTTGCAACCCCAGGCCTCGAATGCTTTTCTCAAGACTTTGGAAGAGCCTCCCACCGGCTCGCACATCCTTCTCACGACAACCCTGCGCGATGCAGTGCTCACAACGATCCTCTCACGATGCATCACTGTTCCCCTGCAATCACCGACCGATACTGTGCAGGACGAAAACACAGCTGCCATTTCCAAGGCATTTGAAAATGCGCTGCTCCAAAAAGGCGGCCCGGACGCAGGAACAGCCCTGCGCTTCACACGAATTTTCCAAGCGGAGATGGCAGAAATCCGTGAGCAGGCCACCGAGGGCCTCGAGTCGGAATTCAAAGATCAGCTCAAACAATACCGCGACTCGATTGATAAAAACTGGAAAGACACCCGCGAGGACCAGATCAAGGCCCAGGGGGAATCGACTGTCCTGCGGGAGCGGGAGCGTTTTCTCGCTGCCCTCGGCGCGGTTCTCGCCGCTATCCTCCGTCAAAAAATTCGCCCTGCCCCGGATTGCCCGGAAAACATCCAGCGCATCGCCGAAGTGAACGAACCCAAGACTCTCCTGAAACGCCTCGGGGCCCTCGAGCGCACCCGCCGCATGCTCTCAGCCGGTGTGCAGGAGGCGCTTGCCCTCGAGAGCGGTTTTCTCCAAATGATTGCTCATCCATGAAGAAGCGACTCGTCATCAAACTCGGCACAGGCGTGCTTTCCACCCCCGCAGGAAAGTCCCTCGACCAGGCACAATTCACGCGCCTCTCGGCGGAAATCGCGGAACTCCAAAAGGAAGGTTACGCATGCATCATGGTCAGCAGCGCCGCCATCGCAGCAGGTGTGCGGGTTTTGAAGCTCAAAAAACGCCCCGACGACCTCCCCGGCAAGCAGGCGTGCGCGGCCGCTGGCCAGCCCGAGCTGATGCGCCTCTACACGGCCTCTTTCAAAAAACACGGCCTCAATGTCGCCCAACTCCTGCTCACACATGGAGACATCGACAGCCTGATGCACCGAGAGAATGCGCGGAACACCCTCGACCGGCTCATCGAGCACGGAGTCATTCCGATCATCAATGAAAACGACTCCGTCGCTGTCGAGGAGCTCCGCTTCGGCGACAACGACCGGCTTTCCTCCGAAGTAGCCACACTCATTCAAGCCGATCGATTGGTCATTCTCACCAGCACCGACGGGCTCATGGATCATGAAGGAGAGCGTGTGCCGCGCGTTCGAAGAATCGCCGAGGCGTTCCGCTTCGTGCGTCCCGATAAAGGCGAGGAATCCACCGGCGGCATGAAAACCAAACTGGAAGCCGTCCGCAAGGCCATCTCGGCCGGCATCACCTGCCATATTATTGACGGCAGGATTCCCGACCGCATACAACACGCCCTCGCTGGCAAAGATGTGGGCACAGCCTTCGGCAAATGAAAACCACAGGTGCCACTTTCGCAATTGCACGCAATACGTTCACGGAGCTTGTCCGCCAGAAGGTATTCTTTTTCCTCCTGATTTTTGCCCTTCTCATCATCGGGAACTCCGCCTTCATGGCAAAATTCTCATTTCAAGAGCAGTTCCAGATGCTCAAAGATATTTCGCTCGGTGCGATGTCGGTCTTCACCTCCCTCATAGCCATACTGGCGACAGCGAATTTTCTGCCGAAAGACATGGAGGACCGCACGATCTACACGCTCCTCGCGAAGCCGGTTCCGCGTTACCGTTACCTGCTGGGAAAACTCCTCGGCATCATCGCCCTGCTGGCCTGTGCCACTCTGCTCATGTCGGCACTTTTCCTGGCCACCCTCTGGCTGCGAGAGAGCACCGTTCTTGCGGAAACACGGGCCCAGATGTCTGGCGGTTCGACCGAGGAACTGGGACTGGCGGTCAAAGAGGTTACGGATGCGACTTTCAACATCAACCTCCTGCCGGGCGTCGTCATTATTTTTGTAAAATCCGCCCTCCTCGCCTCACTGACCCTTTTCATATCCAGCTTCGCGACCTCCTCGATTTTTACGATTCTGATGGCATCGGCGCTTTATTTCATCGGCCACCTACAGTCCACTGCGAGGGAATACTGGCTCTCGGGCGTGGATGTCGAATGGTGGTCGCGCCTTCTCGCAGCAGCTGTGGCGCTCCTCTTCCCCGATTTGCAGGCCTTCA
>CAXNGJ010000164.1:0-4102 GCA_964201895.1 Terrimicrobiaceae bacterium | reverse complement strand
CGAAGTATCCTTGTGCCAGACAAAGTCGGCGGTGGCGCCGGGGAGGGCGTTGAGTGCGAGAACGCAGTCCTGGTCGCAGTTCGAGCCAGGGAAGCGGATGACGGCGAATTTCATTATTTGCTGATCGAGTAGTCCTCGATGACGGGGTTGGAGAGGAGGTCTTTAGCGATGCGGTGGATTTCGGAGTCGGGCGTTGAGTCGGGGAGTTCGAGTTCGATGACTTTGCCGATGCGGACGCGTCCCACGCCGGTGAGGCCGAGGTGGCGGATGGCATCAGCGGCGGCGGCGCCTTGAGGGTCGAGGACGGATGGTTTCGGCAGAACGGTTACGAGGACTTTCATGGCGCGGAGGTTTTCGTTTCGGATGGGTTCGAACAAGACGATTTTTTATTTTTTCTGATGCGGTTTAGCGAAATGGCGAGAGCGATAAGGCTTACGGCGAGGCAGGAAATGGAAAAGACTTCGCCGTAGAGAGCGAAGAAAGTCGGTTGATGTGATGTGGGGACATTGATTTTGCTGAAGAGCACACCTTGCAAAAATGTGCTGCCCGAATCATCCCGGAGGATTTCGCGCACAACACCAAGGCGGTCGATGGCGCAAGTCACGCCGGTGTTTGCGGCGCGAATCATTGGTATTTTGTTTTCCACGCAGCGGAAAACGGCGTTGTTGAGGTGCTGCTGTGAGCCGGCGCTTTTGAGAAACCACCCGTCATTGGTGACGACGACAAATGATTGTGCGCCGAGTAGAGCAAAGTGCCGCGCGAGATCAGCAACGGTATCCTCAAAGCAGACGAGCGGTCCGAGTTTCACGGGCTTGGAGTTGAGTTCCAACACCGTGAATTCCTTTCCGGCGTCGAAGTCGGAGGGCACCAGCTCGCCTACGATCTTGGCGAGAAGCGGGAATTCTTTGCGCAGCGGCACATACTCGCCGAAGGGAACGAGGTGCATTTTGTGGTGGAGTTGGGCTTCCTTTCCCTGCTTGGTTAGCAACGCAATCGAGTTGTAGTCGCCATCATTTCCCCAATGGGTTGTGCCCATGAGGAGGTCTCCTGTGTATTGCTCGGCAAGTCCTCTCACAAGGTCCCATGTGAATTGATTCCCGAGAAGCGGGCTGGGCGTCGATGACTCGGGCCAGAGGATGAGGTCAGGGCCCATGGCGATCGCCGGGAGAGTTTGGTTTTTTAGAGTTTCGAGAACCTGAAGTTCAAAGTTGGGATCGTTGCGTACATCTTGGGCAATGTTCGGCTGAACGGCGGCGAAGCTCAGCGGTTCACTGGGTGGCTCGGGGCTGAAGAGTTGTCGGACGCCATAGCTCCATGTCAGAGCGACGAGGGCTATGGTAATGGCAAAATCGTAGTGGGCACGCCGGGCGCCCCGTTTGATTTCTAGGAGCAGGCGTTTAACTGTTGCAGCGAGCATGAGGTTGGTCATCGCAACGAGAAATGAAACGCCTCCGACGCCGGTGATGTCGGCGATCTGAATGAGCGCGATGTTGCCATGGAGTGCGATGCCAAGGCCGTTCCATCCGAATGCTGGAAAAATGACGCCCCTGAGCCATTCCAAGGCGACCCATGCGGCAGCGCCGAGGGCGCAGACGCGCAGGTTATGCAAGGATCCGAGCCAGGATTCTTCTTTCGAACAAGGTGAAACCAAGGCTTTGGCAAAGAGAGTCCATGCGCTGAAATAAAACGCGAAATACACAACCAGCAGCAGATAGCCAGGCCATGTGAGCGTCGTGAGCCAATGTGCGCTTATCGCAAAAAACACCAACCCACTTGCGTAGCCGAGGTACGCCGTTCTAAGCCAGTCGCGACGATTTGCCGGTGGGCAAAACCACACGGCACAGACAAGCGGTGTCAGCGCCACCCAGCAAAGATCGCCGAGTCCATACGGGGGGTAGCACAACCCAAGAAGAAGCCCGCTCAATAATGCTAAAACCCAAGGTAACACACGCGACATGCCGCAAGATACAATCCGCCCAAGGCTGAAAAGACAACGTGCTTCTGGTCGATACATAAAATTTGCCTGCAGGCGATTTATTCGATGCCTCGAATGGAAAAAAGCGACTTTTGATTTGCGATCGACTAGTAGCTGGATCAAGTTGGGTCAAATGCCCAGTCAACGCATCCTCCATATTCTCGTTTTCTTGATTCTGGCGCAGGGATTTGTCTTTGCATCGGCCGATGCTGATTTTGAAAAATTTGCCATGAATCTTAGGGAGAAAGCCATTCTCCGTGTTGAGCCTCCCACTGTTTCCACTCAAGCCCCATCCTCGCTCGGGTTGACCCGATATCCCTGGAAGCGCAACATTGTGACCACGGTTTTCTGGGTCGGTGAGAAGCCCACGCGCAACAACCCTGTGCCGAATTGCAAGAGTTCATGGGATCCGGAGTGGCACCAAAGTTTTGGAGGATATGACAACCCCGATCTGGGCGCCCGTCGTGGATTTTTCCCCAAGTTCATTCCCCGGCAGAATCCCTTCTATGTTGCGCTTCCTTACAACGACGTGACCCGTGGTTCCACCAAGCCCGAGTCGCGGAGCGTGATCCCATGGTTTCGCGAGGCTTTTGAAAAACAGGGGAAATCTGTCTGCAAAGGGCGCTGGGTAGCAATCCGGCGCGGAAATCGTATCGCTTATGCCCAATGGGAAGACTGCGGTCCCTTTCGAACAGACCACTGGCAGTATGTTTTCGGTAATGAGCGTCCCAGGCCCAACCTCAACCAAGGCGCTGGCCTCGATGTTTCGCCCGCTGTGAGGGACTACCTTGGAATGGGCGGCAAGGATGTGTGTGACTGGAAATTTGTGGATGTCCGCGAAGTCCCACCCGGCCCTTGGGCGAAATACGGGGACAACAACACATTCGTGCTCCAACAGCGCGGGGCAAATCTTTTCCTCACCGATCGCAACAATGCGCGCGGTGCGAGGCGCTGACCTTGCTATTCCGCCGCGCTCGCTTTGAGTTCCTCGATTGAGGCAAACTCCAGAGTCGAAGCGTGGGTGGACTCCAAAACGACTTTTGGAGCCAGTCCTGCGTCGTAGGCATCCTTCCATCGACTGGCGCAGAGGCACCATTTGTCGCCGGCCTTCAACCCTGGAAATTCATACTCTGGTCGGGGCGTGGAGAGGTCGTTTCCTTGCTCGTGGGAAAACTTCAGGAATGCATCGGTCATGACTGCACACACAGTGTGCACGCCAGTGTCTCCGTTGCCTGTGTGGCAATGGCCATCACGGTAGTATCCTGTCAGTGGTTCGTAGCAGCAGGGCTCCAGATCGCCTCCTAAAACATTTCTTGCCATGGGTAATATCTATGCGATCCCCGGCGGCAATTCCAGATGCAAAAAACTTCGTCGCACGGATTCCTGCTTGCGCATAGTTTTGCAGCCACTGCTGATGATTTTGGAACTACTGGAATGGTGCCTCACACCTGCCTCGCTTCGCGCAAGAACGAACGGCCTCTTGGCCGAGCAGATCGCCATACGCCACCGCGCCAATCGGTGTCGGAGCTCGTGGCAAAGCCATC
Organism: Terrimicrobiaceae bacterium; assembly: GCA_964201895.1. Classification (GTDB taxonomy): domain Bacteria; phylum Verrucomicrobiota; class Verrucomicrobiia; order Chthoniobacterales; family Terrimicrobiaceae; genus UBA967. The sequence continues at coordinate 583 of CAXNGJ010000164.1, read as the reverse complement.
TTCAATCCTGCAAAAGCTTTTTAACCCGCCAACTTTCCAGCGGGAATCATGTGGCTGTTCTCGGAAGCGGGCATCTGCGCGACATCGACCTCCGGCATTTGAAAAGCAACTTCTCCCGAATCACTCTCATTGATGTGGTCCACCCGCTGGAGGTGCAAATCCTGGCAATGTTCTCTGGCGGTCGGATCGGGCTCTGTTCCTACGATCTCTCCGGGGCGTTGCATTTGAGGCATCCCTCCTTGCCAATCGCTCTGGACAAAAATCTCCGCAGTCTCCTGGAGAGTGCGGATGCGTTGGTCTCATCTTGCCTCCTGACGCAGCTTGCATTGCCGGCATCGCATCGCTGGGGGAAGCGCTTTAACTCCGCCTTGGTCGATGCAGGCGTGACCAGCATTCAGCAAAATCACATCGAACTTCTCGAAAGTGCCTCCAAGGCTGTTTTGATCACAGACAGCGCCCAACGCTATGGTCATCACGACTGGTCTCCGCTGCTCAGCGAGGTGCGTCTTCCCACACCGGCTGAACATTGGATCTGGGACATCGCGCCCGCCGAAGAGCATGGACTCAAGGGCCTCGGTGCCGA
>CAXNGJ010000163.1:0-4103 GCA_964201895.1 Terrimicrobiaceae bacterium | reverse complement strand
CATGATGGCGAAATGCCCCGGACGCGAGCGCGAGGCCTACGATTACCTTCGGAAACTCTACGAGGAGGGGGAGAAACAGCGCCTACCATCGCTCATCAACCTCTTGCGAGAGATAGAAAACAAACTGGATATTCCCTCCAACGAACGCGTATCGTTAGAGGCTCCCAATTCGTAGAACTAACGCCCAATGAGATTTGCCATCCTCGGAGATATCCACGCCAACCTGCATGCTTTGCACGCGGTATTGGCCGATGCCAGCAAACAGGAGATTACACACCACATCTGTATGGGAGACATCGTAGGCTACTGCGCTTATCCCAAGGAATGCGTGAATATCATCCGCGATCTCGATTGCCCCACAGTAAGAGGAAATCATGACGAGCAAGTTTCAAAGGAAATCACTCAAGAGGGATTAAACCCCCTGGCAGAAAAGGCCCTCAACTGGACACAAAACCAACTTAACCCCGATGAGATGCAATGGCTGCGAGAACTCCGCCTGCAACGCCTAGTGCGGGATTTTACGATTGTCCATGCCACACTCGATACTCCTCACAAGTGGGGCTACGTGAACACCGAACTCGATGCGGCGGCAAATTTCAGCTACCAGCGCACAGGCATTTGCTTCATCGGCCACACACATGTGCCGCTCGCCTATATGAAGGAAGGCGACTTTCGTACGATTCCGTTGGATATCCTCCCAATCCATCGCAATCAAAAATATCTGATCAACGTCGGCAGCGTTGGCCAACCACGCGACCTCGACTGGCGTGCGGCCTATTGCATCTACGATACCGAACGCCATGAAGTCGAGTTGCGGCGAGTGGAATACGACCTCCGCGGCGCCCAGGCAGCCATCCTAGCTGCCGGACTCCCCGAGAAACTCGCCACCCGCCTCGAGAAAGGCCGCTGATTTTCCCATCTGGCCTTCCCGTGAGCAAAATTCCCCATCAGAGGCCGGAGAATCTTCTCTTGATCAAACCGGGCTCTATGGGCGATGTCATCCACTCCCTGCCCGTAGCCACGGCTATTCACAGTGCCTGGCCGGAAACGCGCATCACCTGGATCATCGACCCGCGCTGGGAACCCCTCCTCGAAAAAAATCACGCCCTCGCCGCAACACATCCATTTCCAAGGTCTCAATTTCGCGGTCCTCTAGGCATCATCCGCTTCCTCGCATGGTGCCGCCGCCTCCACGAACTGAGAGCGGATACCGCGCTCGATCTGCAATGCCTCCTGCGAAGTGGCCTCATGGCGCACTTCAGCCGTGCCCAACGCGCCTGTGGACTCTCGGACGCCCGCGAAGGGGCATTATTTTTCTACACAGACCGGGTTCCGGTTTTAAAAGACGAGCACTCAGTGCAACGCTATCTGCGTGCGCTCCCGGTCATGGGCATTCCAATTCCGGAAAAGCCCGAGTGGATTCTTCCATCCGGCAAAACCTGCGGAGCCATCCCTAAAAACACGCCATTTGTTGTCATCCACCCCTTCTCGCGGGGAGCTGGAAAGTCCCTAGACAACGCCTGCCTTGATGCCTTTCTCAAGACCTTTCGCATGCACTCGAACGCACTCTGTGTACTGGTCGGCACTGGTGACTACTCCCGCGAAAACGATGGTAATTTTCTAAACCTCCTAAACCGCACAACACTCGCGGAACTCACAGACATCCTCCGTAGGGCAAGCTTCGTTGTGAGTGTGGATAGCGGCCCCATGCACCTTGCGGCCGCGCTGGGAACTCCCTTACTCTCGATCCACACTTGGAGCGATCCTCGCAGCGTCGGGCCGTTTTCTGAAAAAGCCTGGATCTGGCAGGGCGGCGAAATTCGACGGCAAAACCTCTCTGCAACACCCCTGCCGGAGAAACCATTCACTTCAAACGATGCGAGCGAGGCAGCCAAGGTCGCCGCCTCAGGCGTTTCCAGCGCTCCTCAAAGGTAGTCCGAAATCTCATAAAGAGCGGGATCACGCTCTGCCGGGCGGGCGCGGGATCTCACCCCACCTCCCGATGCCTCTTCGCCCTCGCTGCCTTCCATGCCGGGAAAATCCATTCCCTCAAAAGCCTCACCAAATTCCTCCTCGAGCTTCTCAGGATCCTCACCCGACTCGAGGCGGCGGATCATTTGTTCCATCTCGCCAGGCATTTTTTGTCCCGTCGCCTCGGTCATCTTCCGCATCATTCGGCCAAGTGCTCGGGGGTCGGGATTGCTCTCATCCATGCCCGCCATATCTCGTTCCATCTCGGCCATCACACGCTCCATGCGCGGATCCATGTCATCACCCACAGGCATATCCGATTTTTCCTTTGCGCGACCTGTGAAGGCAAACTTCGAAACCAGGCGCTCCATCCGCGCGCTTGGGTCATCCGGGCATTTGGGAAGCTTGCTCGCATAGGAGAGGCTGCGGGCGAAAAACGAATAAATCTTGTTCGTGTCGGGTGAGTGGAATTCGTAGATCGGCATGGATTGTTGAGATTGAAATGAATTTAGCTCGTTTGCAGAAAATCGTCCACCTCCTCGATGGAGCTTGGCTAAATACCAGACGCGGGCGTATTTTTGACCGCCATGGACAGGGACCCTGATACGCGGGATCAATTCGACGTGATCGTCATCGGCGGCGCCTTGTCCGGGGCCTCGACTGCGTTTCTTTTGAAGCGGCGCAACCCGGCGCTCCGCATTCTTGTGGTCGAGAAAAACACAGCCTTCAAGCGCCGTGTGGGCGAGGCCACGACCGAGGTTAGCGGATTTTTTCTCACCCGCATGCTCGGCCTGACGAACTATCTCGTCCGAACTCAGATTCCAAAAAATGGTCTGCGGTTCTGGTTTTCGAAGGATTCGGATGGCGATGCCGCCGACTGTTCAGAGCTTGGCGGACGCTATCTCTCCACAGTTCCTGCATTCCTGCTCGACCGTTCCGAACTCGATGAGGAAGTCCTACGCCGGGCAGTTGCCGCAGGCATTGAATTGCTCCGACCGGCACAGGTGCTGGATGTACGACTCGAGGAGGGTGGAATGCAGGAAGTGCGTGTTCAATCCGGCAGCGAGACGAAAATTCTCAAGTCCCGCTGGGTGGTCGATGCCTCGGGCGTGAAGGCCCAACTGGCGCGTGCCAACGGGTGGCTTCATACCAACGAGGCCCACCCCACACTCGCCGCCTGGAGCCGCTGGCGGAATACAGGCGACTGGGATGGGCTAGATTCGGAAATGGGCAACGACTCGAGCAAAAAGGGATTTTTTGGCATTCGAGGCACGGCCACCAACCACTTCGCGGGCGATGGATGGTGGGCTTGGTGGATTCAATTGAAAAACGGCGATGTGAGCATCGGCCTCGTGGTGGACCAACGCCTGGTGGACTGGAGCAAACAGGAAGGCACGGTCGGTGAAAAACTACGCGGATTCCTCTCAAGACATCCAGCGGCGCGCGTCATGATGCGCGATGCGCAATTCGTCGAGGGCGATGTGCACTTCCGCAGAAATCTGCCTTATTGGTCCGAGCGCTACGCAGGCGATGGCTTCGTTCTCGTGGGCGATGCCTCGGCCTTCATCGATCCACTCTACAGCCCCGGGATGGACTGGATTGCATTCACGGCATCCGCCGCCGTCGAACTCATCGCAAAATGCCAAGACGGCGAAAACCCAAGTCCACTTGTGGAAAAGCACAATCGCGATTTCGGCATCAGCTACCAGCGGATGTTCGGCGCCCTCTACCAGGACAAATACGACTACCTCGGCGACCTCGACCTCATGCGCGTCGCGTTCCGCCTCGATATCGTAACTTATTACCTCTACATCGTCCGGTTTCTCTACAAAGACGGTCCGCAGGCGATTCTGAAGCCACCCTTCTCACCAAAAGAGGCAGGCCCATTTTTCCGATTCATGCGTTTCTACAACCGGCGACTTGCAGCCATGGGAAGGAACCGTCGCGAGCGCGGGGTTTTCGGCCAGCACAACGAGGGGCAGAGGGATCTCGTTGGCGGATTCAATTTCCGCCTCGGTCAACTCTTCCGAACCGCGTTCGACGGACTCTGGATTTGGCTCAAACTCGAACTCCAGGAAGGCTGGCGCAACAAACGCTCCTTGCAGAGCCAGCCCAAGCTAACGGGACGATTT
>CAXNGJ010000162.1:0-4138 GCA_964201895.1 Terrimicrobiaceae bacterium | reverse complement strand
GATGGTGAATTCGAGTCCTTCCTTGCTGATCCCGCCTTGGCGGATTGGACGATTCCGCTGCGCAAATTGCGTCGCCGCAAATTGCACACTCTGAGCGCGGCCGAGGAACGCCTGCTGGCACTGGGATCATCCGCCGTGCGTGGACACAGCGAGACATTCTCACAACTCACCAACATCGACATGCTTTTCGGAACGCTGAAGGATGGCGAGGGCAATGATCGGGAGCTGACCCAGAGTTCATTCTCGTCCTTCCTCCAACAGCGGGATCCAGCAGTGCGCAAAGCGGCGTTCCACCAGTTCTACAAGGAATTTTCGGAGCACCGGTTCACCCTGGCATCCAGCCTCGCCAACTCGGTGCGTGCGGATGTTTTCTACGCCCGGGCCAGAAATTATCCCTCGGCGCGTGAGGCCGCCCTCTTTGCGGACGACGTGCCAGTGACGATTTACGACAATCTTATTACCACCGTGCGGAGCAATCTGGATGCGCTTTTCCGCTATTTCGAACTCCGTCGCCGGGTGCTGAAGCTCGAAGAAATCCACCACTACGACACCTATGTGACCATGGTCGAAAATGTGAAGACCAATGTCTCGTGGGATGAAGCCGTAGACCGCGTAATGGCCTCCCTCACGCCGCTGGGTTCGGAATACATGGAAACCCTGGCCCATGGCCTGCGCGGCGGACGCTGGTGCGACCGCTACGAAAACAAAGGCAAACGCAGCGGAGCTTTTTCCTACGGCACTTACTCAAGCCCGCCCTACATCATGATGAACTATAAGGCGGATGTTTTTTCAGATGTCTACACACTCGCCCACGAAGCCGGGCACTCGATGCACACGTGGTATGCGCGGGGAACGCAGCTTTACCAGAACTACGGGTATCCGATCTTCCTAGCTGAGGTCGCATCCACCTTCAACGAGGTCCTGCTCACCGAGCATTTGCTGAAAACCACCGATGACCGCTCGATGAAGGCATTCATTTTAAACCGGCAGATCGATGACATCCGGGGCACACTCTACCGCCAGACGATGTTCGCCGAGTTTGAGCGTGAAGCGCACGCCGCCGAGGAAGCGGGCGAAGCGCTCACGCTGGAGAGCTTCAAGGCGATTTATCGCAAGCTCCTGACCGACTTTTTCGGCCCGCGCTTCGCGATCGACGGGGAACTGGAGCTGGAATGCCTGAGAATCCCCCATTTCTACAATGCCTTCTACGTTTACAAATACGCCACAGGCCTCTCGGCGGCGGTTGCACTCGCCACACAGGTCTTGGATACCGGAGATGCCACGCGCTATCTCGGCTTTCTCAGAAGTGGCGGCAGCCGCTTTCCAGTGGAAACCCTGCGCGAGGCCGGTGTGGACATGAGCACACCAGCGCCGGTGCAGGCGACGCTGGATTTATTTTCGCGTAGAGTCGGCGAACTCGAGGCACTCATCGGCTGAGAGTGCTCTTCAAAGAATGACTTTTTGCTCGCCGAGTCAGTCAGGTCCAATAAAAGGGGCGCAGGGAAATAGTTTATGAAAAAGGATACACTAATCAGCTTTGAGCAGGAAATCATCGACCAACTGAAATTCGGCCTCGCCCGCGATTCCGTATCAGCCTCACGACGCGAGTGGTGGATCGCCACTTCCAAGGCCATTCAAAAAGTCATCATCGAGCGCATGATGAAAACCCTCGCTGTCCACTCCGAGGGCAATGTGCGCCGGGTTTACTATCTCTCCATGGAATTCCTCATGGGACGGCTTTTCGTGAACAACATGATCAATGCCGGCGTCCTCCAGGAGGTCTCCGCAGCATTGGAAAGCCTGGGCCATCCACTCGAAGAGACGCGCGATGAGGAATATGACATGGCGCTCGGCAATGGCGGCCTTGGCCGTCTGGCAGCTTGTTTTCTCGACTCCCTCGCCACGCTGGACCTTCCTGCGGTCGGTTACGGCATTCACTACGAATACGGTCTTTTCAAACAAGAATTCCGCAACGGCTACCAAGTGGAACTCCCGGATGCCTGGATTCAATACGGGTCGCCATGGGAAATCATTCGCCCGCAGCATTCCCAGGAAATCCCGATTTACGGCTATGTCGAGACTCACACCGACGCCCTTGGTGAGACGAGCAGCGTGTGGTCGGACTTTCGCAAGCTCATCGGCATTCCCTATGACATTCCGATTCCCGGCTACGGCACCGAAACGGTGAATTTCCTGCGCCTTTGGGAATCCAAAGCCCCCGAGGAGTTTGATTTCGATGCTTTCAACCGTGGCGGCTATGAGCAAGCCGTGCAGCAGAAAAACATGGCCGAGACGGTCAGCAAGGTTCTTTACCCCAATGACCACACCGAAGCCGGCAAGGAACTCCGCCTCATCCAGCAATACTTCTTCGTCGCCTGCTCGCTCAGAGACATCATCCGCCGCTTCGAAAAAGACAACACCGACTGGGAAACCTTCCCGGATAAAGTGGCCATTCAGCTCAACGACACACACCCCGCCATCGGAGTCGTGGAACTCATGCGCCTTCTGATCGACGAAAAGGAACTCTCGTGGCCTCAAGCTTGGGGCATCGTGCGCCGCACGTTTGCTTACACAAACCACACGCTCATGCCCGAGGCGCTTGAAAAGTGGAGTGTCGGCCTTTTCCGAAAAGTCCTCCCACGCCACCTGCAGATCATTTTCGAAATCAACAAAGCCTTTCTTGAAGAAGTGGAAGCCAAATGGCCCGGAGACACCGAGAAGAAACGCACGCTCTCACTCATCGAAGAGGGCCAGGACCAAATGGTCCGCATGGCACACCTCAGCGTTGTTGGAAGCCATTCAGTCAACGGCGTGGCAGCCCTCCATACCCAGCTCCTGAAAGAGCAACTCTTCCCGGAATTCAACGCCCTCTATCCGACAAAATTCCAAAACAAAACGAACGGCATCACGCCCCGGCGCTGGCTCGTGGCCTGCAACCCGCGCCTCTCCGACCTCATCTCCCGCCACATCGGGCACGGATGGGAACGCGACCTCGACAAACTTCGCAAGCTGGAGCCGCTCGCGGACGATGCTTCCTTCCGAGAGGAATTCATGGCGGTCAAGCACGCCAACAAGGTGCGCCTCGCCGGAAGGATTCTCGACGAATGTGGTGTGAAGGTGGATCCCTCGGCGCTCTTCGATGTTCAAATCAAGCGTCTTCACGAATACAAGCGCCAGCATTTGAATCTCCTGCACATCCTCGCGCTCTACCGCCGTCTGCTGCAAAACCCCGATCTCGACATCCCGCCGCGCGTTTTCATTTTTGCTGCCAAAGCCGCTCCAGGCTATGAAATGGCCAAGCGGATCATCAAAGCGATCAATGCCGTCGGCTCCAAGATCAACGCCGACACCCGCATCCAGGACAAACTCAAAGTGGCCTTCATGCCAAACTACCGCGTCTCGCTCGCGCAGCGCATTGTGCCAGCAGCCGATCTTTCCGAGCAGATTTCCACTGCTGGAAAAGAAGCCTCGGGAACGGGCAACATGAAACTCGCCCTGAATGGTGCACTGACCATCGGCACACTCGATGGAGCCAATGTCGAAATCCTTGAGGAAGTCGGCGAAGAAAACATCTTCATTTTCGGCAATACCGTCGAGCAAGTCCACGAACTCCTCGCCAATGGCTACAACCCCGGCGATTACTACCGCGCCAATCCCGAACTCGCTGCAATCATCGATTGGCTCGGATCGGATTACTTCACAGGAGACGAAAGCACCGACATCCTGACTCCACTACGCGACAACTTGATCTACCACGATCCCTACCTGTGCCTTGCAGACTTCGCCGCCTACAGCAACGCGCAGGAAAAAGTCTCCGCCGCATTCCAAGACAAAGCCCGCTGGGCGAAAATGGCCGTCCTCAACACCGCGCGAGTCGGCAAGTTCTCCAGCGACCGCACGATCAGCGAATACGCCAAGGACATCTGGAAACTCAAGCCGGTCAAAGTGCCCTGATATCCTCTTGGGAATGACGCTGCCCAGCCTGACACGAAGAGCACAAGAGGGAAATCCCCTCACCCTTTCCGAGATACAATCGGCCTGTGACTTGCTCCTCGATGAGGGGCAGTCCATCGAGGTTCGCGCGGAGTTTCTCGAAACTCTGCACAAACGGGGTGAGGCCGCCGGGGAGATTGCACAC
>CAXNGJ010000161.1:0-4149 GCA_964201895.1 Terrimicrobiaceae bacterium | reverse complement strand
TGTCGGAGTCTCGCAGGCTGGGGTAGGCGCGCTCACGGTTTTCGACTGCGGATCCGGTGGCGCCACAGCGATCCAAAGCGATGGCGGCCTCTGGCTCATCGACTGCGGGTCCCGCTGGGATTTTGAAAATGTTGTTACTCCTTGGATGCGCAGCACAGGCCATTGGAGGCCCGACGCGCTGCTGCTCACACACGGCGATGCCGACCATATCGGCGGAGTCGGCACCCTTCTCGACACACATTCACGCTCTCAAATCATCGACTCCCCGCTTGCAGACCGTTCTCCCGTGCGCCGCAAACTTCATGCGGCGGTTGCTGCCGCCAATTTGCCCATTTCCAAAGCGCAGGCGGGCGATGGCTTCAAGATCAGCCCATCAATCACGCTGCAAATCCTGTATCCCCCGCCAGACCTTGTTGCAGCGACGGCGGATGACAAATCGATTGTGGCTTTGGTGGACTCTTCCCCGACGCGGATATTGCTCCTCTCCGATGCCGGGCCCGCCGCTTTCGAGTGGCTACTTCAAAATCAACGCTCCGTCATCGCTGCGGATATCGTGATTCTGGGTCGTCACCACTCCGGCGCTCCGCCCGAGTCATCATTCCTCCGGGCAGTCAATCCCTGCCTCATTGTGGCAGCAGCGGCTGGGTTCCCATCCAACCAGCCAATCGATGAGGACTGGGCCTCCATGGTGCAAAATCTCGGTATCCACCTCTTCCGACAAGATCGCACCGGAGCGGTAATGATACGCTTGGAGAAAGAAGGCTTCGGCGCGAAGGGATTTCTCAACGGCGAGAATTTCAGCCGATAACTACGCGCACGCCTTCCGGCACGAGATCGAAAAGCTCCGTAATATCGGCATTTCGGAGCCGGATACAGCCATGACTGGCCGGTGTTCCGATGAGGTCCTCGCGATTCGTCCCGTGGAAATAAATGTAACGATCCCTCGTATTGGCATTATCCGCGTCCAAACCTGATAACCAAAGAATACGCGTCAGAATGCCATCCTGGTCGCCGCCGGACTTTGAAATGCCACCCGTGGGCTGACGGCTTTTGAACTCAGCCCACAATGGGGCGCCGCCGCCGATTTTTTCCGCAACCATGAAGCGCCCCGTGGGCGTCTTGAAACTGCTAGGTTCGAAACCCAAGCCGAAACGGGATGTGGAAACCGGCCAAGATTTTATCACCTTGTCTCGATGTCGCAGGTCCAACATCTGCCGCGCGATATCGACTCGCATTTCCCAGTCTTCCGAGGGTTGCCCTTTGAGCATCTCTGGTGTCATATTTCAATTATGTCTAAACCCCATAAAATCGCAATTGTTGGAGCATCAGGGGCAGTCGGAATCGAAATGCTCCGCGTCATGGAACGCCGCAACTTCCCCGTAGCCAGCCTCCGTCTTCTGGCATCCCCCCGCTCCGCTGGAAAAACCCTCAACTTCCGTGGCGAGGATATCACCGTGGAGCCACTGCATCTGAACTCCTTTGAGGGAATCGACATTGCGCTCTTCAGCGCGGGTGGCGTCATCTCCCGCGACTTCGCACACGCGGCCGTGACCAGTGGTGCCGTTGTGGTGGACAATTCCTCCGCCTTCCGCATGTCCCACGATGTGCCGCTCGTTGTTCCGGAAATCAATGGAGCGGATGTCAAAAACCATCGCGGCATCATTGCCAATCCCAACTGCACGACGGCCATCACCCTCATGGCACTGCACCCGCTGCACCGCGCCTTTGGGGTGACCCGCCTTTTTGCCTCCAGCTACCAGGCTGTTTCTGGAGCCGGTGCACGAGCCATCGACGAACTTCGCCATCAGACTGAAGCTCTCGCCAAGGGTCGTCCTATCGTGAAGGAAATTTTTCCGCACCAGATCGCGTTTAATGTCATCCCGCAGGTCGACTCCTTTTTGGACACCGGCTACACAAAAGAGGAAATGAAGATGGAAAACGAGGGTCGCCGCATCATGCACCTACCTGACTTCAAGGCCTCGGTGACCTGTGTGCGCGTTCCCGTTTACCGTGCCCATTCGGTGGCCGTGAGTGCAGAGTTTTCAAAACCTATTTCGCTCGAAGATGCCCGCACAGCACTCAAGAATGCGCCGGGATTGCAATTTGTGGAGGATGGATATCCCATGCCGCTCGACTGCGCCGGGAAGGACCTCTGCTTCGCCGGCCGTCTCCGCCGCGATTGCGCGATGGAGAATGGCATCGCCTTCTGGGTCTGCGGCGACCAGTTATTGAAGGGTGCCGCGCTGAATGCCATTCAGATCGCCGAACTCCTCTAACATGGAAATCGAGCGGCTTATCTCCCTCCCTCCCGCCATGTCCGCGCACTTCCCCGGAACGGCAGAGGGGGCGGGATGGTTCGCCGCGTGCGATCCCGCCGGCAGCAAGCTTGGCTCCGGCGGAGGCGTCGCCCACCTTCTTGCTGAAGCCTGGTGCAGCAAGGGCGGGAACGAGCCATTCGAGGAATGGTGTGGCTCTCCGTCTCTCAAGCTCGTCCTCATGGCCGGTGGACAAAGCCGTCGCCTGCCAGCATACGCCGCCACGGGAAAAATTCTCATGCCGTTCCCTGCCTTGCGCTGGGCGGACGGCCAGCGCCTTGATCAGACGCTGTTGGATGTGCAGATGCCCGGCTTCGGCCACATCGCGGCACGCGCTCCTTTGCAGAGCCGAGTCATGGTTGCCAGCGGGGATGTTCTCCTGCGCTTTCCTCCGAGGCTTCCCGCCATGCCGGATGCCGACATCCTTGGCCTGGGAATGTGGGTGGATGCCCACACCGCCTCGCATTTCGGGGTTTTTTTCACTCCAAAATCCAGCCCTGAGGAACTCGCGTTTTTTCTCCAAAAGCCCAAGCCAGATGAGATCACCAAGCTCGCCGCCGACCATCTCTTCCTCGTTGATACGGGCCTCTGGCTGCTGAGCACCAAGGCGGTTTCCGTGCTTTTCAAAAAATGCGGATGGAATGCCAAGGAGGGCCGATTTGCCAAAGGTGTGCCGGATTTCTACGAACTCTATGCTGGCATGGGCCCCTGCCTGGGCAGCCGTCCTGCTGTGCATGATGATGACATCGCCAGCCTGACCTGTGCCGTCGTGCCGCTACCGGATGCGGAGTTTTATCACTTTGGCACAAGCCGCCAGATGATCGAATCCGTGTCCGCCCTGCAAAACCGCAGCCTCGACCAGCGTGGCCAATCGCACCTCTCGCTGAAGCCTCACCCGGACATGTATGTCCTGAATTCCGACTTTGCCTTCAGCTCACGCTCGAGCGCCAACAAGCTCATCTGGGTCGAGAATTGCGTCCTCTCGCCGGCACTACCGCTCACTTCTGAAAATGTTCTCACCAACCTGCCGGGGGAAATCGGAATGCTTTCCCTCGAGCCCGGAGTCTGTGTGGACACCCCGCCCGTGGGCGTGTCCGCACGCTGCCTGCGCGTGTATGGATTTGACGATTCCTTCAAAGGCGCGATCGGCGATTCAAGCACCGAATGGCTTGGCGAACCCTGCGAGCTTTGGTTCCAGAGGCGCGGTATCACTCCAGCGGATTGCGGTCTGTCGCCGAACACTGATATCCAGTCAGCGCGCCTTTTCCCAATCTTGGCGTCCAACGATCTCAACGCGGGCATGGTTTCCTGGATGTCCTCGCGAGAGCCCACAAAGGATGCCGATCTTCTGGAACTCTGGAAAAACAGCGAGCGCCTCTCCGCGCAGGAAATCACGGAGCGATTCAATCCCACTCGTCTTCTCGCCGAGAGACGCCTCCAGATCGCCTCGGTCACGCCGCGCCTCTTCGCCCAGCGTGGCAACAATCCCTTCTATCGTCTCGACCTCGATAGCACGGCCCGATTTTTTGCGGAAACAAATGCGCCTACGCCTTCACTGGACAAGCCAAGCGGTTCACCGGTGGATTTTTTCTCCGAGGCCATGTTTTGCGCGCAGGTCGCTCAAACACGCGGCGATGAAACCCTCTCGATCCTCTACGAAAAACGAGCCTTCTCATTCCTGAGCGGTCTGGTGGTCGATCCCATCGCTTCCAAAAAATGCGCGCCCGTGCGGACTGCGGTGGATGACCAGATCGTGTGGGGCCGGTGTCCGATCCGCATTGATCTCGCCGGTGGCTGGACCGACACGCCACCGTACTGCCTGAAACGCGGCGGC